>JACQAP010000028.1 GCA_016194905.1 Betaproteobacteria bacterium | reverse complement strand
ACCGATTCGACCCGGACGCATCGAGCCACACGCGATCAAACGAAGACCGAAAAACCACGCGCTGCTGACAGTACCTCGACAGGTTGCGCGCGCCGCGATCATCCGTGCACGTCGGGCTTATGCTTAAGGTAGTGCCATGACGATCAGACTCCATTTCTTCCCTCTGCTTCTTACCTATTCTAAATTGCGGCCAAACCAAATCGAGTCTGACCCTGAGCTCTCTGCTGAGGTCTCCCATGAGCCACACCCCCGTCGGAGAACTATCCTACGCCCCCGACATAATCCCGTCAGCCGCACAATTCAGACGGTAGACCCCACAAGTTTGACCCCACAAGTTCTGGAGGGTGATGCCTGGCGGAATGCCTAGAGTCGGGGAATGCCTAGGGTCGAGCCTGCGGAATTGCATTGTTTATGCATTTATGCAGGCCGCTCCCCTGCTGCCCCAAGCACTGTTGTCACGTCCCCGGTGCAACTGCCGGTTGGGCGTCATTTGTACAAGATCATCCAGATAATCAGGAAGCCAGCGGCGAGCCCAAGAGCCCCAGTGAACCAAACCAACTTGCGCGTTCTGAGCCGAAGGATTTCCACAGCCTGCACGAGTTGGGCGTTTTGCTCTGCGAGAGATTTGATAAGTTGCGCCGACGTCACTGCCTGGTGTGCAATTTCCGCCGTTCTCGCCTCGAGAGCCAAAAGCCGGGCTTCAATGGCAGAGAGTTGATCGGAATGAGTCGAAGATGATTCGTCAGATTGCTCGTTTGCAGGTGAAGGCTGCTTCTCCGTTCGAGTAACGCTGCTCCATAACTTTTTTGTACCCTCCACGATCGATGGAGCAGCGGTGACCACTTCCTTCCAGGGAATTGCCTTGAATGCTGCTGCAAGCCAGGGTATCGCCATAGTTTCACTCGCCTCCGGAAGAAGGCACCCAGTCATTTGTTGGGCGGCTCACCTGGACGCCCGTTCTTTGTAGGGCGCAATGCCTGGGGTCTGGTCTGCCTCAGCACGCGAACACTCTTTACGTCCTCGCCGTGTTCGGCTACTCATTTCGTTTTGCGCCGGTCTGTGCTTTCTCGCCATGCTGCGTCGAAGGCGACGCGCTCATTTTTTCTCGGGCAGGTAAGTCGCCTGGCGGGCGGCCAGTTTCCAGCCGTCGGGCGTCTTCGTCCAGACATGCAAATAGCGCGAGTGCAGCGTCTTGTCCTCTCCCTTCAACGTGACATCGACGTGCGCTACACCAGTGACCACTGCGGTATCGCCGTACAACCGTATCTTGGTGTCTTCGCGCGCCGCCTTCCTCACTTTGGCATCGCCGGCCTTCATGTAGTCGAGGAATGTCAATTTCGATACAGACCCGCCGCCGCCCTGGTTGTAGAAGAACTCATCGGCGAGCAGAGCGTCCAGCGCGGCCCAATCTCCGGCAATGAGCGCCGCGTATCGATTCTCCTCCAACTGATTGAGGTCTTGTTCGGTACCGCTGACCGCAACGTTTGGAAAAACGATGACCAGGACCGCGGACAACCAAAGCAATTGAACGAAACGTTTCATATCTGTTCTCCTTTATGTGGCACGATCGAACGTCGCAAAAGGGTTTAACTCACTTCTCCGCGCCACGTGTTTTGTGACCCCACGTGTTTTGCTGAGATGTCATGTTGGTTTCACAGCCCGCAACTGAAAACCGACGCGCGGAAAATGCACATGCACCGTTCCGGCACGCGCGTCGCTGCGGCGGAGGCTGTAACGCGTGCGGGTGGCGGCAACCAGTTCGCCTTCGGTCGGCTCCAGGCCGAAGCTTTCAGCGGTGACAGTGACGCGGCTTCCGAGCGCGATGCCGTGATCGTCCTGGAATACCTCTTTCTCAACGCCGGCCGGCTTGGATTGCGCCGCCACGGCGATCGCGGCCAGAGCGTCGGACATCTCCATGCTGCCCTGCCCGAAGGCTGCCATGCGGCCCATCCAGACGGAGAGGCTGGGCGTGGCATCGAAAATGCCGGCCAGCGGCGGGATGCGCTTGGTAAACCAGAGCGCGTGGTAGCAGGAAAAATCGGCCAGGCTGGGCTGCTGGCCCATCACATAGGGTTGGTTATCTACCATGGTCGCAATCCGGCGCAGATACGACTTATAGGTTGAGGTCGCATCGCCTGGGTGCATGCGGCTTGCACCGGCGCGCATTTTGGCGCGGTCCTCGGCGAATGCGCTGGCGACTTCGGGTGCGTCGCCCTGGAACAGGAATGCGGCACCAGTCGGACTGAAGCTATAGCCCATCGCCGCCCAGAACAATGTGGAGTCCGCCCACTGCGCGACGATTCTGACCGCGCCGTTGCTGCCTTGCGGATAGAGGCTGGGCGACGGCTGGCGATGCTCCAGCACATCGCAGATGAGCGCTGTGTCGCAATAAATGTCCGCACCGATTTGCAGCACCGGAGTGCGCCGATAGCCGCCCGTTAGCGCCACCACATCGGGCTTGGGCATCATGCGCGGGATGATGACCGACTTCCATGCCAGTTTTTTGTAGCCGAGGACCAGGCGGATTTTTTCGGAAAACGGCGACATGGAGTAATGATGGAGGATCAAATCCGGCATGACGGGTCCTTTCAGCGTATGGCTGGCATGCGCGCGCAAAATTTCACGCGCTGACCTGGGCGAAAACTCAGTCTCGGCGCAGGTCCGAAGTTGGGAACTTTAACACTTGTCGACGGCGGGGGGCCGCGGCCCCGCGCATTGGTAGCTCGCCTTGAACGCAATCACGCCGTGCACACCGTCGCGCGAGTCGGGCACGTCGCCCTTGTATCCCGGAATCACATGTTATGTGTGCGTGCCAGACCCCTTGCTGCTCGCTCACATCACCGCGGGCCAAGCAAGAAACAAGACTTGACCCATGGTTTGTGACCCCTGGTTTGTGTTCGGACCGGTTTACGCGCGGCTGGCCTCGATCACCATGTCAGACCTGGTGCTACTTATAGACGGTCGACTAATAGTCATCTTCGCATTAACTTTCTAGAGCATGTCTATCACTGAACTCTTCGCACAGAACGTTCGCGAGCTTCGGATGAAGCGCGGTTTCTCTCAAGAGGAGCTTGCGCATCGTGCTGGGCTACACCGAACGTATGTAGGTGCGGTCGAGCGGGGCGAGAGAAACATAACGCTGCTAAACGCTCAACGAATTGCTGAGGCCCTTGGCGTGACTCTAGATCGATGTGTCCGACTGAACGATGAAAAACGAAGAAAGCAAACTTCAAAGCGCTCTTGACGAAATTCTCTCAGCTTATCAGAAGGGGTTTTCTGAAAAGGTCTATAGCGATGAGAACGACGATCATGACTTACTCATGGATGTCTACGGGATAACCCCCCTGCTAAAGCGCGAGAACCGGCAGTACTGGGGACGTGAGCTTGGAATGTGTTGGCAGCGCTTGGTGGTTGAGATTTGTAGACAAACTCGTAAGGATTTTGGTCCAGCCTTGAGATTAGGAGCGGATGAGCCCTGCGATCTGACAGTGGGAAATCTTGCAATCGATACGAAATATCGAATTGGCTCTGGGGATTCTGGGACACTCAAGAAGTTCAAGGCCTACGGCCCTATTCTTGAAGAGAAAGGCTTTAAGCCGGTGCTGCTCATTGTTCGCGAAGACAACCTCGGCGCCGCAATTACCGCCTGTAACACTGGAGGGTGGACTGTCACAACCGGGCAAAAAACGTTCGACTATTTACTCGAACTAACAGGGTTCGATGTCAAAGCGTTTCTGCACGAAAGAGCCCAAGCGTTCCCGGTTGTGCGCTAACTTTCTTTTCCGTCCTAACAAGCTCCCCCAACCTTCTTCTAGCGATCGATGCGTACTCCGGGTTGATCTCCATTCCTACGTAAGTGAACCCAAGGTTCTTTGCGGCAACGAGTGTAGTACCAGACCCAGCGAATGGGTCCAGCACGATATTGTTTGGATTTGGTGGAACCAGTAACTCAATAAGCCGTTCCATCAGTGGCAGTGGCTTGACTGTGCAGTGCAAATTGAATTCTTCGGAGTTCGATCTCGGCAAGCCTTCGAGAATATTGCTTTGGAAGCTCCCGTCGGCATTTTCGGCTTGAAATAGCCCGACGTCGTACTTATGTAGGGTTTCAACGTAATTGTTCTCAAGCGGTTTTTGAACTACGACGATTGCCTCCCACTCGTTTCGTAGACAACTGTGCCAACCCTTCCACCTGTCCGGATCCGAGTCACCAAGCTTGCGCAATTTGGCCGCAACGTTTAGGCCCTTTGGAATACCGCTGGATCTCCGATAGACGATACAGTCTCTTGCATAGAAACCTGCGCGCTCCAGAGCCACCTGGACGTGAGCCATTGTTCGTGTGCTATTGAATGCCGCGACAAGTGCCCCGGGCTTGCAAACACGGTAGACCCGCTCCCCCCATTGGTGGCACCAGGACTCGTACTCAAGAATATTTTCGCGATTCTTCTCGTACCAGCGCTTGTTTCTGACGCCACCGGCCAAGCCGCTCCCATAGGGGATATTCTTCACGAGTGTTTTGGAGTCTTTGACTCGTGCTAGACGGCGCTCTATTTCTCCGGCGTCCCACTTGTGGCCTATAAATTCGTAGTTGTACGGTGGGTCCGTGATACATGCGGCAATCGAGTTTTCAGGTAGCTGAAGCAATAGGTCGCGACAGTCGCCGACAAGGATGGAATTTTCGTTGTTCATGGCATCTGTACTGGGAACCGAAATGCTACTCATAGTATGCAGCCGCTGTCCTGTCGTCAAGTCTGGCTTTGTAAGTGCCCGTCGATACTGAGTGCTGGGTCTATCTAGATTTAGGCATCATGATAAACAGCTCCAAGATTAGGAACATGTTCATGAAGCTATAAGCAAGCTTCCAATATCATTCGACAAATTCCGGAGCATGCGGAAGAGTGTCCGTCTGCGGCTTGTCGTGGTTGATCCACAACGTGGCGTGTTCCCGTTCGAGAATCGCCGCCAGTTTTTCCATCGAGGCCAGGCTCTGTTCCTGGTTGAAATTGCGCGCCGGCACCCGCCGGCTTTCCCAGTTCTCGCGGAAGTGAACCGCGTCGCCGGATAACAGTACCGGTCCGGTCTTGGGCAGGCGCACCAGCAACGACTGGTGGCCGGGCGTGTGGCCCGGGGTGGAATAGATCGTCACAGAGCCGTCGCCGAACACATCGTGATCTCCTTGCAGTCTCACGATCGGCACCGCACGAAGTTTCTCGTAGAGCACGGGATTGAAATTGAACTTGGCGGGCTCTGGCCCGAACGCGGCATCGTATTCCGCCTGCTGGATGTACAGCGTGGCCTCGGTGAACAGGTTGGCATTGCCGACGTGGTCGCCGTGGAAGTGCGAGAACCCCAGATACTTGATGTCGGTCGGTGCAATGCCCAGTTCGCGCAGTTGGGATTGCAGGGTCTTGCGCACACGCAGGGTCAGGATCCCGCCACCCACGACCACGCCGTCGGGCTTGTCCGCCACGGTGTCGGAGATGCCGGATTCCCACAGCATCCAGCCTTTGCCGTGGCGGATCAGATAACAACTGTCGCTGAATTCGCGCGGCTGACCCACATCGACGCCGGGCGACCAGACCGAGACGTCTTTCGTATCGCTCTCGCCGCAGTACAACACGGCCATGCGCTGGACGCCTTGCGCATCGCCCGCGCGCGCGGGCGCGGCATAGAGACAGACGATGGAAAACAATGCCGCGCAAAATCGAATCGCTGTCGTATTCCGGTTCATCGCCATGTTTCCTCCCGTTTCGCGCATGGAGCAGCCATTCTACGCGCTCTCTCCAGCCGGCAAACGCAGCAACCGGTCAGCACTCGTCGTTGTGGGATCACGATCCTCCGGCTAGAATCCCCGCGATCATGCAGACGACCACGCCCCAGAGCAAAACAGCGCAGGCAAAAAGCGGTTCCCGCGTGAAGCCGGCGGGCAGAGCGCCACGTGGAGGCATCGCGCCGCCCGGGCGCACGGTGCAATCCCTCGAACGCGCCTTCTCCATTCTCGAATCGATCGCGGGCAGCAATCAGCCACTGAGCCTGGCCGACCTCAGTCGCGCAACCGGCCTGCACACCAGCACGACTTTCCATCTGATCAAGACGCTGATCGTGCTCGGCTACGTCATCCAGGACGAGGCGAGGCGTTATCGCATCGGACCCCGGCTGTTCATGCAGGCGGCCGGCGCCTTCAACGAGGTCGAACTCGTGAACCTGGCCATGCCACACCTGAAGCGCCTCGCGGAAGAAACCGGGGAAACGACCCATCTCGCGGTCAGGGCGGATGCAGGTATCGCGGTCATCGCCAAGGTCGATGCGCGTTCTTCCATTCGCAGCAGCGAGCGCGTCGGCATCGTGCGCCCGGCATACTGCACTGCCATCGGCAAGGTGCTCCTGAGCGCGCTTCCGAAAGAGGATCTCGACGCCTATCTGCGCAGCGGACCGTACGAAGCCTACACGCCGAAGACGATCACCACGCCGGCCGCGTTGCGGGAGGAGATCAAACGCGTCGCGGCGGCCGGCACGGCTTACGACGATGCGGAGTTCAACCATGAATTGCGCTGCATCGCGGCGCCGGTACGCAATTTCACGCAACAGACCATCGCAGCATTCGGCATCTCCGGGCCGGTATGGCGTGTGACCCTGAAAGACATGCAACGATTGAGCACGCGCGTTGCCTCCATCGCCGACGACCTCTCGCGTGATCTCGGCTACCGCGCGCAAGCGAAAAAACCCGCCATCCCGCGCAACCGCAGCAAGCGCGTTAGATCCTGAACCACGCTGTCTAGGTCTTGAACCACGGAGAACACGGAGGAAAAACAAGAACGACGAAGATCAATGTGCGGGTTGGAGATGTCAGTTCACGAACCTGTTCGATCAAATATCACCGCAATTAGATCATCAGCTTATGGAATTTCAATCCATCCATCTTCTTTCCTCTTGCATTTCCTCCGTGCTCTCCGTGTTCTCCGTGGTTCAAGACCTAGACAGCGTGATTCAAGAACTGGATGGTTCCGAAGCCGCGATGCGTCCCGCGCGCCGTCCCGAAACAAAAGCCCAGGCGAGATGATGGCCGTGGCCTTTGAGCAGCAATCCCCCCTGCCCGGTCGAGCCGGCGGCATACAGTCCGGGAATCGGCTTCCCCTGCGCACCCAGTACGCGATGGCGGGTGTCGACCGCGAGGCCGCCTTCGTTGTGCACGAATACCGGCTTTACCGGTCCCAGTGCAATGAACGGCGCTTCGCCCTTGCGTTCGCCGACGGCGGATTGCAGAGCCTGAGGTGACATTCCGAGTTTGCCCGCAAGCTCGGCAAGGCTGGCCGCCTCGGTGTAAACGTCGGGGCGGTTGCGGCGATAGTCGGGCACGTAGGCGTAAGCAATGCCGGGCGCGGTCGAGATGAAATGCGGCCACGCCGAGAACTGCTGCGCCAGCCGGCCGTCGATCAGGATGTAGCCGAACTTGTCCGGCTGATCGGCCAGCGCCAGCGCGGGACGATCGCGTTCGTCGCAGAAGCGTTTCCCTTCCTTGTTGACCAGGAGCGCGCCGTGCTCGAACAGGCTCTGCGAGGGAGCCAGTGCGGTGGTCAGGAAATCCATGATGAACGGACGCAGCAGCGCTTGCGGGACATGGCCCATCGCCCATTCCATCGCCCGCGCGAGGCCGCGCCACGGCGGCAGCCGGCGAACCAGCGTGGGTCGGATCGGCGCGATGAAGCGGATCTCCGGCCCGAGCGCGAGATCGCCGTTGATGATCTGCGCGCCGAGTGCCAGCGCAAGCTTCTGGCCGTCGCCGGTCGCCATCGCGTTCACGCCTTCGACCTTCGCCTGCTGAGCTCCCATGTAGCGCGACTTAAGTTCAGGATCGTTGGTGAAATCGCCGGCCGCGAGAATCACGGCACGGCGGGCGTGGAAAATCCGGCCGTCACTGCAGGCGACTCCCGTCACGCGGCCACCTTCATCTATCAGCGAAGTCGCGCGCACGCCAAGCCGCACGTCGACGCCAACGCCGCGTGCATGGCGACCGAGGTGGTAGATATAGGACAGCGAGTTCGGCAGCACGTTGTGCATGCGCGGCTGTTTGTGCGGCGGCTCGGGCATCGGCCCGTAGAAACGCACGCCGAGCGACATCAGCCAGCGAAATGCATCTGGCACTTCGTCGCAGAGGATGCGGCGCAGTTCGTCGTTGTCGCGGCCCGCCAGTTCGCCGGCAAACAGCGGCATGTCGGCATAGTGATCCTGCGGCCGATCGGAGATGCCGCGTTTGATCTGATGCGGCGTGCCGGTTGCGGTGATGGAGCCGATCGACCATGCCGTCGAACCGCCGAGCTTGCCGTTCTTCTCGAGCAGCACGACCTGCGCGTCGGCAGCGCGTGCCTCGATCGCGGCGGCGAGCCCCGACCCGCCGCCGCCGACGATGATGACGTCGAATGCCTCTTCCGGTTTCATCACGTGCAGCTCTGTCACACGGCTGCGACGGCGCGGCCGGCACTGCTGCCGGCGATGCGTCCGAACACCGCGCCCGACATCAGTCCGGTGCCGCCGGGATAGTTGAAATAGAACAGACCGCCGACCAGTTCCCCCGCCGCATACAGTCCCGGCATGGCCATGCCGTCGGTGTCGACGACTTGCGCATCGGTGGTAATGCGCAATCCGCCGAAAGTAAATGTAATGCCGCAGGACACCGCATAGGCCTCGTAAGGCGGCGTATCGAGAACGTTGGCCCAGTTGGATTTGGGCATCGCCAGGCCTTCGGTGCGACGGCCGTCCTTGACGTTCGGGTCGAATGCAATGTCGGTGCGTATTGCGGCGTTGTAGGCGCGTATCGTTTCGAGCGCCTTTAACGCGTTGACGTCCTCGAGTTTTCCGACCAGTTCTTCGAGCGTGTTCGCCGTTACCCTGGTGACCTGGCGGATGCGGTATTCGTCGCGCAGCAGATTCATCACCTTCTTGTCGAAGATCTGCCAGGCGAACTGCCCCGGCTGACGCAGGATGACCGCGCCGTATTTCGCATACGTGTAGTTGCGGAAGTCGGCACCCTCGTCGACAAAGCGTTCGCCGTTGGCATTGAGCATGATGCCGAACGGATACGAATGTTTCTGGAAACCGTCGCCGACGGCGAGGTCGCCGAACTCGGGCGCGTTGCGATCCCAGCCCACCGCGTGGCAGCCGGACCAGTTGCCGCAAGGCGCCGCGCCGGCGTCCAGCGCCATGCGGATGCCGTCGCCGGTATTGAAGCGCGTCCCGCGCACCTTGGCCAGATCCCAACCCGGGCCAAGATAGCGCGTGCGCCATTCCGGATTGGATTCGAAGCCGCCCGCGGCGAGGACGACCGCCTTGCAACGCAGCGTTCGTGATTTTCCCTGATAGCGCACGTTGAGTCCGTGCACGCCGTCGTCGCCATGCAACAGCGACATCGCGCGCGCGCCGTAGAAAATGCGGATGCCGTTTGCATCCGCCGCCTTCTTGTGCGCCTCGACCAGGCCGGGACCGCCGCCCCAGGCTTCCACCGTCAATCCGCCCCAGAACCTGAAGCGGCCGTCGACCTTGAACGCCTGCCGTCCGTAGATCGGCACGAAACGGAATCCCTTGCCGCGCAGCCACATCATGGTCTGCCTGCTGCGCCTGACCAGCAACTCGACCAGGTCCGGATCGGCGCGATTCTCCGTCACCCGCGCCATGTCGTCGAAGAACTGGTTTTCCGTGTAGGCGCCGAAGTCGGTGCGCGCGATTTCCTCTTCGGTGAGATCCGGCATCAGTTCGCGCAAATCCCCGAGGCCGTCGTAGGCGAAGCGGATTGCACCGGCCGTGAAGCGGGTATTGCCTCCGGACTCGTCTTCGGGTGCGCGCTCGAGCACGATCACCACTGCACCTTGTTCGCGCGCCGCAAGCGCCGCGCACATCGCGGCATTGCCCGCGCCCACCACTACCACATCACTGCTTTCCGGAAACATCAGCTCTCCAAGGGTTGCGTAGTTTTGCGATATTGTAGAAAATGATTCGACATTATCGCAATGCTGCGCGGCACCAGCCGCAACAAGACAGCGCCAAAGGCAGTTGATAAGACCGACAAGGAGGATAACGGCCATGCCGCGCATGAAAGGCGGGGATCTCATCTCCGACTTCCTGATCCAGGAAGAAGTCCCCTATATTTTCGGCATCTGCGGCCACGGCAACGTCGGCCTGCTCGACTGTCTGTGGGAACGCCAGGACAGGATCAAGCTCATCTCGCCGCGCCACGAGCAGACCGCGGGACACATGGCGGACGCGTATTTTCGGGTGGCGCACCGCCCGGTCGCAACGCTGACTTCGTGCGGCCCGGGTTCCTGCAACCTGGTGATGGCGACGGCCTGCGCGTCCGCCGATTCCTCCGCATTCTATGCAATCTCCGCCAACGTGCCGACCTCGCAGTTCAACCGCGGCCCCTTCCAGGAAAGCAATCGCAACCAGGCGGCCGAGTTCCCGGTCTCGCTGCGGCCTTACGTCAAGCGCAGCTTCCAGCCGACGCGAGTGGACATGCTGCCGCTCGCCTTGCGCCAGAGCTACAACCTGATGCTGACCGGCCGTCCCGGCCCGGTCAACCTCGACGTGCCGTTCAATCTGTTTCAGGAAGAGGACGACGTCGAGATGCTGCGCTCGGATCGGCTCTCCGGTTTCGCGCGTCCCGGTGCCGCGCCCGACGACGTGAAGCGGGTCGTCGACCTGATTCTCGCGGCGCAGCGTCCCGCATTTTTCGTCGGTCACGGCGTGACCCTGGCCGAGGCCGGGCCGGAGCTGACCCGGCTGGCCGAGCAGTTGAACATTCCCGTCATTACGTCCCCGAATGGAATGGGGACCGTACCGATGCCGCATCGCCTCGCGCTCGGCTTCATCGGCCGCAACGGCGCCTATCCGGCCAACCAGGCGGGACGGCATTGCGACCTGCTGATCGCGGTGGGTGCGCGCTTCGACGACCGTTCTTCGTCTTCGTGGATCCCGGGCTATTCGTGGAATATGCCGCCGACGAAGCTGGTGCATGTCGATGTCGATCCGGCCGAGATCGGGCGCAACTACCCGGTCACGCTGGGCATCATTGCCGATGCAAAGGTTTTTCTCGCCCAGGTAGCGAACGAAGCCACGAGCCGCAGCGCGTCCGGCAAGGGCTTCGGCCCCTGGCTGGAAACGATTGCCGGATGGCGCCGCGAGTGGGACGCATTCGTCAAACCAAACTTCGACTTGAGCGGCGAGCCGTTGCGCCCCGAGCGCGTAGTGAAAGAAGTGCGCAACGCGCTGCCGGACGACGGCATCATCTCGCTCGACAGTGGCGTGCATCACAACTGGTTCATGCAGTTCTGGGAAGCGCGCCGTGCGCAAGCGATGCTGAACACCTGGGGTTTCTCGGCGATGGGATTCGGCGTCAGCGGCATCCTCGGCGCCAAACTCGCCGCACCCCATCGGCCCTGCCTCGCAGTCGTCGGCGACGGCGGCTTCAGCATGACCCCGCACGTGCTCGCCACCGCTGTGGAATACGATATCCCGGCGGTCTGGCTGGTGTGGAACAACTATTCCTGGGCCGCGATCCGCGACATTCAGTACGGCATGTTCGACGGGCATGAAATCGGAACGGGCTTCTACGCGGGACCGAAACGCGAACCCTACAGCCCCGACTTCGCGGCAATGGCGCGCAGTTACGGCGTCGAAGGCATCGCGGTAAAACATTCCGACCAACTCGGCGATGCCTTGCGCCATGCCTTGGCGCTCGGCAAGCCTTGCCTGCTCGACGTGCATGTCGACGACAAGATCAAACCGCCGGGCACCGGTACCTGGCAGCTTCCGCCGACGCCGTTCCGGGAGCCCGCGTTCGGCAAGCCGCTGAAGCGCACGGTGTCCCAGTCATGAGCGCAGTCGTTGCCGGGAACGGCTTCCTGCCGGTCGCCGCGAAAGGACTCGCGGGTAATGTCTGGCAAGACGCCGGGCGTTACATCGAAATTCGCGATCCGTATCGCGGCGATGTCGTCGGCAGTGCGCCGGTTTCCTCCAGAGCAGATCTCGACGCCGCGCTGGATGCCGCAGTTCAGGCGCGCGAAAAGGCGGCCGCCATGCCAGGTTACGAACGCGCTGCGCTGCTACGCCGCGTCGCCGCACTGGTCGAGCGCGACGTCAAATCATTGTCGGAGCTGATGACGCGCGAGACCGGCAAGGCCATCAAGGATTCCGAGGGCGAGATCCGGCGGTCGATGGAGACTTTTGCGCTCGCCGCCGAAGAAGCCATCCGCATCGAAGGACGGCACGTGCCGCTCGACGGCAGCGCCATGGGCGCCGGGAAGATGGCGTTCCTGATGCCTTTCCCGGTCGGCGTCGTCGCCGCGATCACACCGTTCAACGCACCGTTCAACCTGGCGGTCCACAAGATCGCGCCTTCGATCGCGGCCGGCAACACCATGGTATTGAAGCCGTCGCCGCAGGCGCCGTTGATCGTGCATCGCCTGGTCGAGTTGATGGTCGAAGCCGGCGCGCCGGCCGGCATGCTCAACACCGTCTACGGCGGCGCCGAAATCGGCGCGGCGCTGGTCGCCGATGCGCGCGTCGAGTTCATCACCTTCACCGGATCGAGCCGGGCCGGTGCCGCCATCAAGGCCGCGAGCGGTCTGCGTCGCGTTGCGCTGGAACTGGGTGGCAACGGTGCGACCATCGTGCACGACGATGCCGACCTTGCTCCCGCGGCGGCCGTCTGCGCGCGCAATTCGATGCGACTCGCCGGCCAGAGCTGTATCTCGGTGCAAAGCGTTTATGTCCAGGAGCGCGTCGCCGACGCCTTCCTCGGATTGATGGAAGCCGAGGTACGCAAGATGAAGCTCGGCGATCCGCTCGATCCGGCGACCGACGTCGGCACGCTGATCGACGAAGCAGCGGCACGACGCGTGGAGGGATGGGTGCAGGAGGCCGCCCTCACCGGGGCACGCATTGCAATCGGTGGCCATCGTCACGGCGCGGCTTACGAGCCAACATTGCTGGCGAATCTCAAACCCAAGATGAAAGTCGTCTGCGAGGAAGTGTTCGGTCCCGTGGTCAATGTGATTGCGTACAAAACCCCGGCCGACGCCTTTGCGGCGATCAACGCCGGACCGTACGGGTTACAGGCCGGCATCTTCACCCGATCCAACGAGGTTTCTTTCGCAGCGATCCGCGGCCTGCGGGTCGGCGGCGTGATCGTCAACGGCAGCTCCACCTGGCGCACCGACCAGCTCGCTTACGGCGGCGTGAAGGCCAGCGGCACCGGGCGCGAAGGCCCGCGCTACGCCATCGAAGAGATGACCGAGCAGCGGCTCGTCGTCTTCAATCTCTGAACGGAAGGCAGGCGGATGCGAGTCCTGGTGACGGGCAGCAGCGGGTTTCTCGGCGCTGCGGTCGTGCGCGCGCTGCTGGCGCGCGGCGATACGGCGATCGGATTCGATACACAAGCCCGCCAGGGCGGCTCTGCCGATGGCCGGCTTGTCCAGGTAGCGGGCGACATCACCGATTCGAAGCGTGTCGCGCAAATCGTCGCGGCTCACGGACCCGATGCCGTCATTCATTGCGCGGCCATTGTCAGCGTGCTCTCATCGGTCAACAGTCCGATCCAGATCGCGCGGGTCAATATCGAAGGCTCGCTGAACGTGTTCGAGGCGATGCGGCTCGGCAAGGTCAGGCGCTGCATCCACCTCAGCTCCGAGGAAGCGTATGGCGCCTTCCGCGTCGACCGGATAGACGAGAGCCACCCGCTCGATCCGGTCATGCCCTACGGCATCTGCAAGGCCGCGGTGGAACAATTCGGCCGCACCTATCGCGACCTGCACGGTCTCGAAGTGATCAACCTGCGTCCGTCGTGGGTCTACGGGCCTGGTCTGCCGCGCGACCGCATCCCGAAAAATCTGATCGACGCGGCACTGGCCGGGCGAAAGCTGCATGTTCCGTCCGGCGCGGATTCGGCGATCGACCACACTTATGTCGATGACGCGGTAGCCGCCATCCTCGCGGCCCTCGATCACCCGCAGCATCGCTACGATGCCTACAATGTCGGCAGCGGCGCAGCCGTCAGCGTTTCCGAACTGATCGCGCTCGTCCGCGAACTGGTGCCCGGCGCCGAACTTTCGGTCGGCCCCGGTCCCTATCGCCATGGCGACCGCATCGAGATCGTCAGAAAGGGCGCGCTCGACGTCAGCCGCGCCGCCGCGGAATTCGGCTGGCGTCCACGGTTCGACATTCACACCGGGCTGGCCGCTTACGTGAAAGCCCTGCGCGAACAACAAACGGTATCGCAGAACTGAGGGAGGAAACCTGATGGCAAAGAAAAAAGGCGCTGCAGTGAAACGCAAACCCGCAATCCGCGCGGCCGCGTCGGTGATGTGGGACGAGCTGCCGGCGCACATCGGCGGCGCGTACTCGAAGCTGCTGGTGCGGCCGGAGTCCTGCGGCTCGAAGAGCATCGACTACCGCGTTTCCGTGTATCAGCCCCGGGCTTACGTCGAACCGCACCGGCACCGCATCCAGGAGCAGGTCTATCACGTCATCGACGGCGAAGCCCTCATGGAGATCGAAGGCGAGCGCACCGTGGTGCGCAAGGACGACGTGATTTTCATTCCGCCCGGCGTCAGGCATGCGATCTACAACACCGGCATGACCGACCTGCGCTTCATCGTCGTCACGTCGCCGCCCGACGAGTGATTCCCGGCCTCGCACAGGACACAACAGGGGTTCCTTCCATGGCATCTAGAAAGTTTTCCATCCTGCTGACGGCCTTTTTGTGGTTCGCCGGCGCGCATTGCGCGTGGTCCCAGGAAGCCAAACCGATCCGCATCGGCGTCGTCACCTATCTGTCCGGCCCCGGTGCCGGGCCGATGGGCGTTCCCGCGCGAAACGCCGCCGAGCTGACTTTCGAAGCCCTGAATGCCGGATCAGTGCCCGCTCCGCACCAGACGAAAGGTTTCGGCGGCAACCCTATCGAGATGGTGCTGATCGACGAAGCCGGATCGACGAGCAATGTCGTCACGCAATTCAGGAACCTGGTCCAGAGCCGGAACGTCGACATGGTCATCGGCTACATCTCCAGCGGCAGTTGCTTGGCGGTCGCCCCCATCGCCGAAGAATTGAAAATGCTGACCGTCATTTTCGACTGCGGCACACCCCGCTTGCTCGAAGATGCGTCCTACAAGTACGTGTTCAGAACCGCATCGCACGCGACCATGGACAGCGTTGCCGCGGCGAAGTATGTCCGGGAGCGCCTGCCCAACGCCACCCGCATAGCGGGCATCAACCAGAATTACTCCTGGGGCCAGGACTCGTGGAAGGACTTCGAGGCATCGATGAAGGCACTGGCGCCCGCCATCGAGGTCACGACCTCCCAGATGCCAAAACTGTTTTCCAGCCAGTATGGAAGCGAGATCTCCGCCCTGCTCGCGGGGAACCCGGACGTCATTCATTCCAGTTTCTGGGGCGGCGATCTCGAGGCTTTCATCCTGCAGGCTGTCCCGCGCAACCTGTTCGGCCGCAGCACGGTCGTGCTCACGACCGGCGACGCGCAGCTCCACAACCTCGGCACCAGAATTCCCGACGGCACCGTCATCGGCGCGCGCGGCCCGCACGGCGTGTTCGCGCCGGACAACGAACTGAACCGCTGGTTCAGAAGCGCCTACGAGAAACGGTATGGTGCGCCGCCGCCCTTTGCCGCCTACCACATGGTGCAGGCGATTCTCGGCACCAAGGCCGCGTACGAAATGGCGAAGTCCGCGACAAATGGCAAGAACCCCGGCACGGACCAGGTCATCGTGGCTTTCCAGGGTCTGAGTTTCGAAACGCCGAGCGGCACCACCCGGATGGCGCTGGGCAACGGACATCAGGGCATCCAGCCAATGGTGTATGGCATGACCAAAGCGGTCGGCGGCAAGCTGACGATGACGAACGTGACGCGCTACACCGCCGAGCAGGTCAATCCGCCGGAAGGCGTGAAGAGCGGGGACTGGATCAAGTCGGGCTTCGCACGTTGATGGAATCGGCGATTAGGCAATCGGTTGATTAGGCGATTATGCGATTAAGTAATTTAGTAATTGAGTTGGCTAATCGCATAATCACTTAATCACCCAATCACTGCCGTCAAAGCATGGAAAAAATTCTACTCGTGCAGGGCGCCAACATGAGTTTCCTCGGGCGGCGCGAACCGGAAATCTACGGCAAGACCACGGCCGCCGAACTCGACACGATGCTGCTCGCTCACGCAAAGGCCAACAAATATCAGCTCGATATTTTCTACACCAACATCGAAGGCGAAGCGATCAACCGGCTATACCGTGCGGTCGATGACGGCGTGCAAGGCCTCGTTATGAATCCCGCCGGCTTCAACCACGCCGGCTACGCGCTGCGCGACTGCGTGCGCGCACTGCCCTTTCCGTACGTGGAAGTCCACATGACCAACATCGAGAAACGCGAGATCCGCCCGCTTCTCGCGTCGGTCGCAGTCGGAGCGGTGTTCGGTTTCGGCGTGCACTCTTACGTGCTTGGGCTCGACGCAATGCTGAAGCTGCTGCGCAAGTAGGCGGGGTTTGCGCGCGCTATTCGGCGTTCATCCTCCAGCGCTGCAGCAGGCGATCGACCGAGACGAGCCCCGGACCGGCGATCGCCAGCCAGAGGAATATCGCCATGTAGGAAAACTCCTCGAAGCCGAGCAGCGCATCCAGGGAATCGATTTCCTGGCGTTTGGCCGAAATGATCGCGACGATCATCACCACGATCAACGGGGCGGCGGCGATCCGCGTGAACAGGCCCAGCAACAGCAGCAGGCCGCCGCCGAATTCCACTGCGGAGACGAAGGGCGTCATGATCTCGGGGAAGGGGATGCCCCAGCCGGCGAAGTTCTCGATCACCTGCGGCAGGTTGTTGAGCTTGCCCCAGCCGGTGATCAGGAATACCCAGCCGACGGTCACGCGCGCAACCAGCGGACCCAGCCAGGCAAAATGACGCGCGATGCTTTCCGGCCAGTCGATCAGCCACGTAGTCAGCAACTTCATTATTCCCCCCCGTCTATTTATATGGAACGAAACGGGGTGCGGCCGAACCCGCTGCGAAACTAGATCGCGGACAGCCCCCCGTCCGCCAGATATACACCGCCGGTGCAGATACTGGATTCATCGGAAGCCAGGAACAGCATGACGCTGGCGACTTCGGCGGGCGTGCCGTAGCGCTTCAGCGGCAATCCGGAGAGGATCGTCGCGCGCGCCTTCTCGGGCGCGCCGGGTGAGCGCCCTTCCTCGATGTTGCGGATCATGCGGGTTTCGGTCGGGCCCGGCAGCACGCAGTTCACCCGGATATTGAACGGGGCGCATTCCACGGATGCCGTGCGCATCAACCCGATCTCCGCGTGCTTGCTCGCGATATAGGCCGAGTTGCCCTGGCCCCGCGCCTTGATGCCGCCGATGGACGAAGTAATGATGATGCTGCCGGCGCTCCGCTTCTTGATGGCCGGGATCGCGTACTTCAATCCCAGGAATACACCGCGCACGTTCACCGCCATCACCTGGTCGAACGCATCCAGCGGGTAATCCACGATCGGTGCTGTCACACCCTCGGCCCCGGCATTGGCGACGAAGATGTCGATGCCGCCGAACTTCTGTTCCACCGCCTTGATGAGACGTTGGTTGTCCTCCGGTTTCGACACGTCGGCAACGATGTAAGCCGCATTGCCCTCGCCCGCCGCTTTGACCGCCGACGCCAGTCCCGCTTCATTGCGTCCAGCCAGCATCAGCTTCGCGCCTTCCCGCGCGAACAGTTTGACCGCGGCCAGGCCGATGCCGCTGCCGGCACCGGTGAGGACGACCGTCTTATTGGCGAGTCTCATTTCTCCTCCGAAAGATTAAAATCTCGACGCAAATACCCTACGTGCATAGCACGTCGGAGTACCCTTTTAGGCGCAAAGGATACAAAGGTACGCAAAGAAGAGCGGGATTTGTCGATGCACGGTAATGGTGAAACCGATCCGTCGTAGGTACGGTGCACCCGCGGCAGTTCAGACGAATACTGCAGGTGAAACGCCAAAGCGCTCGGCGAGCTTTCTGATCTGGCGTGTGTTCAGTTCTCGCTTGCCCGCCATGACCTCGGACACTACCCCCTGGGTACCGATTTCAGGCAGATCGCTTTGCCGCAACTGGTGCTCCCGCATCAGAAACTTCAACACTTCGGAGGGCTTGCCGGCCGGCAGCGCCATGTGCTCGTTCTCGTATCTCTCGACAAAAACACTGATCGCATCGGCAAGCTCCGCCATAGGATGCTTCTCGTCCTCCCCGATCTCGTCGAGAATCGCGTCAAGCATTTCGACCGCACGCTCATACTCCTTCCTCGTGCGCAAGCTACCCAACGGGATGACCGCACGCAGCCGACGATACTCCTGCATGATCTCCTTCATTTCAGTGGCGGACATTTCTATTCCTTCCAATTGCTGCGATCGTACTCGACGTGTGTGAGCACATGCCTGATGTATATTTTCTTCCGGTTGTAGTGAATGGCTGCAATCAACCGGTATTTGTTGCCACCGATATCAAAGACGGTGAACTTTCTGACTTTATCCGCTGACCGGAAGACCTGCTTGAGATCGGCGAACGAATCAAAATCTGTCCTGGATACGATGGCGTACCAGACACCGAGCGGTGCTTCGGCGTCCCTGTGCTTGGCCGAGAACTCCCTCAACCGTTTCCTGGTGATGACATGCACAAACGCACTGTATATCTCAATTCGAGATACCGCAATAGCAGTTAGCGGGCGTTACGTACCTGGAAAGGCGTCTGTCGAAATGCTGGATCAACCATTCCCAGATTCTCCTGTAATAACTGTCAATTCAGGGATGCCCTATGTGCTGGGGCAGGCCGTCATCGATATCGAGCCATGGCACCTTCGACTCGATATGAATATGCATGGACGGCCGCACGCCGGGATCGTCATCCAGCGTACCGAGGGCCAACGCGAACGTATTCGGCCGTGTCGCCCTGATGAACTGCAACGTCGAGCCGCAACGCCGGCAGAACGTGCGCGTCACTTCGGGCGAAGATTGATAGGAGGCGATGTCCTCTGCGCCGGAAACCAGGACGAAATCCGCCTTCTGAACCCGCGCATAAGTTCCGAAAGCCGCGCCGTGCGCCTTGCGGCACATCGAACAATGACAATGGCTCGCGGGTCCCAGCGGTCCGCGCACTTCGTAGCGGATGCTACGGCAGAGACAGCTGCCTCGGATCATCTGTGTCGCTCCTAACGTCGGTCAATGCAACTATGCAGCCTGACCCACTTGCTTCCGTTGCGCTCAAGCTCGACAGGTGCTCGACCAACATGGGCGCACCGAGGATGCTTTCGGGCGACTGAAGCGACACAATGTGTAACCCATGTCCCCGGACTATTTTGTTGCCGATCTCCCCGGCCGCTCAACGTCACTTGGCTTCGGATTGCCGAACGACGCCCTATGATGAGCCGGCGCTGGCGGGCGAGCACAAACGAAGCGCCACAATTTGCGCAACCCAGTCTATTGCTTTGGAATGAAATCGCCCTTTACGTGCTGATGAATGAACAGAATGCAGTCCTCGGGCCCGACGCACGCATCACCGTGCCACCCCATCCCGGGCTGAAACACGTAGGAGCCGGGCGCTAGGTCCTTCTCGTCGCCCCCGTCAAAGGAATGGCGCCAAGTCCCCTTCACATTCATGCCGTAGTAGTCGCCAGTGTGAGCATGAATGGGCGCGACAAACCCGGCGGGTATCTTGAGCAGCATCGCGTATTCGCCCGTGCTGCGATCCCCCCAAAGCGGGGCCATTTTCACCGGGGAACCGGGATTCAGCTCCCTCCATTCCATTTCGTCGGCGGGGATCATGGTTCCGGGTTTTCCACCATCTGCGGCGTGCCCGAATCCAGCAGCGGCTGTCAAGAAAAGACCCAGCAACAATTGTTTCTTCGTCATGACGCGTCTCCTCGTGAGTAGGCCACCGGCCGAGATGTCGGCCGCGCGGCTAAATGACCCGTTTCAACTATCAACGAACAAGATGGTTGTGCGACTATCTCTTTCGTGACGCCCAACACCAACGCTCAGAGGCGCGTTGCTTTGAACGCGTCCTCTGGGGTGTTTTGTTCGGCTCATCAGATCTCATCCATGCGCGTCTGCGACGCGAGCCAGCTAACTGGAATAACGTCGGTATGACCTGCGCCGATTCCTCTTGTATAAGCATAGTTCTCGCGCAGAGACGTATACGCGTGGCCACCGCGAGTTGTGCGCATGTGCTCCACCATATCTGTATTTATGCGTCAATAGTGACATCTAACTTGGACGACTGCTGGATAACCTGGCTCATAAGCGCTTCGCAATGCGTTCACAAACAAAGCGTTGGATTGATGATGCCGTATGTCTAGCGCAATAACAAAGATGCCAAGCCCTGCAGAGCAGGCCTTGCTTGGCGGTCGCCACGGTCCGCCAACATCCACCTCTGCATTAACGCCTTTAAGCTGTTGCCCCGCGCGGTACGGTGTACCAAGCAGATAAGGATTGCGGGTAATATCGGAACGGACAGCAGCGCAACAATTGCGTGCTGCCAAATACAGCGACAAGCGGGCCGACTATTCTTCGGTGTTGCGGATGAACTCGCCCAACAACTTCTTGAGCTGCTCGGCCTTGCGCGGCCCGACGGCTGCCGTGACGGCATCATGGTGGTCGTCGACCAGCGCTCTCAGGCGTGCGACCAGTTCGAGCCCCCGATCGCTGATGTAGACGAGCACACGCCGGCTATCGGCCGGATCGGCGCGCCGGTGCACCAGGCCACGGCTGACGATGCGATCCAGCGTCTTGGTCAGCGCCGGATGATTCATGAGTACCGCAGCGGCCAGGTCTCCCATCGACCGGCCCTGTTCGTCGCTCAGCACTTCCAGAATCCGCCAGTGTTCCGTCTGCACGCCTTCTTCGTTCAGCGCGCGCTCCATTTGCGCGCTCATCTGCCGGTTGGCTTGCGCAAGCAGGTAAGCGAGGTAGTTCGTGATCGGTTCGGCGGCCATTGATCGCGATGCGTGAGTCATATGGAGAAGCCTTTCGGCATGGCGTAGTATACGATCGATTCGCCTGAAAATGACACACGTGGTCCGGTCAGACCGGGCCTGAGCATTCGCCGCGCCCTTTCACCGGCCTTCAGGTCGGATAACATCGGGCCCCGGGAGCAGTTCACAGTGACGACGGACATCGTGCAATCTGCTTCTACTCCGGCCGGCGGGTTTGTCCTGCCGGCACTGCGCCGGACGAAACCGCCGCGCAGAGAAGCAGGCCGGGCCTTCGAAGCGCGATTCGATCGCATCCACGACCATGCTTATTCGATCGGACTGTTCGTTCCGACCAGCGGCGCGCTCGGCATCTGGGGTCCCTCGACGATAGCCTGCGCGCGACTTGCCGCGGAAGAGATCAATCGCGCCGGCGGCCTGCTCGGGCGGGAAGTACGTCTGCTACTGGTCGACGCGGCCGACGAGCGCTCCGATCTCGTCGAGCAGACCGGGCAGGTGCTCGCGGACGGGGAGATCGACGCCATCGTCGGCATGCACACCAGCGCCGTACGCCAGCGCCTGCTCGAGCCGATCGGCGGTTCGCTGCCTTATGTCTACACCCCGCTCTATGAAGGCGGCGAACGCTCGCGCGCGGTCTATACGATCGGCGAGACGCCGCAACAGCAGCTCCGTCCAGCCATCCACGCGCTGGGTTCGCGCTTCGGCCTGAAACGCTGGGCGCTGCTCGGCAACGACTACATCTGGCCACGCACTTCGCATGCCCTCGCCCGCGTGTACGTGAAGGAAACCGGCGGGGAAGTCGTGGACGATCTCTACCTGCCGCTGGGCACGAGCCATTTCGATCCGGTGCTGGAGCGCCTCGCCCGTCTAAAGGCGGATGCCGTACTGCTGTCGCTGGCCGGACAGGACGCCATCGAGTTCAGCCGCGACTTCGGCGCGGCCGGTCCGCTGGTTCGCGGCATGGTGCGCTTGTCCTGCGCCATCGAGGAGAACGGCCTGCTCGCCATGGGCGCGGAAAATACCGATCGCCTTTATGCCGCAGCCGGTTATTTCTCGGGCGTGCAGTCCGACGCCAACATGGCGTTCAAGGAACGTTACTACACCCTGCACGGCGATCACGCACCCACGCTCAACGCGCTCGGGCAATCGACCTACGAAGGCGTGCACTTCCTGGCGGCCCTGATCCAGCGCTGCCACCAGTCCCCCAGCGGTTCTTCCGTGTCGGGCCGCACGCCTCTGCAATACCGCAGTGCCCGGGATGCGGCATACATAAACAACGACCACAAGCTCTACCCGATGTACCTCGCCCGCGCCGAAGGGCACCTGTTCGAAGTCGTCGAACGTCTTTAAGGGCTTGCACCCGGATTGCCACGGGGCATCCGCCCGCCAATTTCCTTTCCATGGAAAATATTTTCCTTGACTTGGAAAATATAGGGCGCCGAGAATAAAAGCCTGAAACGCTTCGCCCGTCCGTTGGACGGGCGTCCCCTCCAGAACCCTAACCAGACTCCCGGGAGGTCGCTGTGGCTGTCTTTCTAGCGATCGTTGTTGCGGTCATCGCCATCGCCGTCGTCGTGGCGTTCATGAACCGTTTCTACCGTAAATCCACCCGCGACATAGCGCTGGTGCGCACCGGATTCGGCGGCCAGAAGGTGGTCCTCTCCGGCGGTTGCCTGTCGCTCCCCTTCCTGCACAGGGTCGAGGAGATCAACATGCGTACCAACCGCGTGGAGGTCAAACGCACCGGCGACAAGTCGCTGATCACCACGGACCGCATCCGCGTGGACGTGGAGCTGGAGTTCTACGTGCGCGTGCAACCGTCGGCAGACGGCGTGGCCACCGCGGCGCAGTCCATCGGTGCCCGAGCGCTGAATCCTGAAGGCATCCGCAACCTGCTGGAAGGCCGCTTCATCGACGCCCTGCAGTCGGTGGCGGCCGCCGAGACCATGGACGCGTTGCACGAGAAGCGCGGCGAGTTCGTGCGCCACGTAGCCGAGCAGTTGCGGGACAACCTGGCTCACAACGGTGTGCTCCTGGACTCGGTCTCGCTGACCCGCCTCGACCAGGCGCCGTTCCAGTCTCTCGACGAGAACAATGCCTTCAACGCGGTCGGCATGCGGCAACTGGCCGAAATCATCGCCACCAACAAAAAGCGCCGCACGCAGATCGAAGCGGAAGCGGACATCGCGGTGCGTGAAACCCAGCTCGAAGCCACCAAGCGCCGGCTGACACTGCAGCAGCAGGAAGAACAGGCGCAAATCTCACAGCAACTGGAAATCGAAAAAACCAAGTCCGCGAGTAATGCGGACGCGGCAAAGGCGCGTGAAGACGCCATGGCGGCCAGCGAAAACGCGCGCATCGCACGCGAACGCGATACCAAGGCGATGGAACTCGCCAAGCAGCGGGATTTGCGCAAGCTCGAAATCGAATCCCAGCTCCAGTCGGAACTCAACAAGGCCGACAGCGCCATCCGCCTCGCGGCCAAGCACGTCGAGGAAGCGAAGGCCCAGGCCGACGCCGAGCGCGCGCGCGCGGGTGTCGCGCTCGCACAGGAGCACGTGCAGACCGAGCGCGAACGCGCCGTCGCCGAGCGCTCGCTCGAGCTCGCGTTGAAGCGCGTGCATGAGGAGGGGGAGGTCGAATCGGCAAAGGCCGAAACCGAGGCCGCCGTGGTGATCAAGCGGGCGCAGGCGGACTCGCAGGCGGTGCGCACGCGGGCGGATGCCGAGCGCCTGCGGCTGCTGGCGGAGTCGGAGGGAAACAAGGCCAGGCTCACCGCGGAAAACACGCGCAGCGACAGCCTGATGAAACTGGAACTGGAACGCTATCGACTGGAAAAAATGCCGGAGATCATCGCGCAGTTGATGAAACCGGCGGAAAAGATCGAGAGCATCCGCATCCACCAGGTAAGCGGCCTGGGTGCCGTACCCGGAACGGCGGGCGGCACGGGCGATGCCGCGAACCGTCCCCCGATCAACCAGGTGATGGACAGCATTCTCGGCATGGCCCTGCAACTGCCTGCCCTCAAGAGTATCGGCGAATCGATCGGCTACGATTTTTCATCCGCGCTGCCGAAGACGCCGGGAACCGAGCAGCAAGACAACAAGAAGTCCTGATCATCCAACTTCATCCTTGACGGGGAGAGACTGAAATGACGTATACACGGCGTGAATTTCTACGGGCGGCGGGTGCCGCCACGGTCGCGGGCGGGCTTCCGGCAGTGGCATTTTCGGCGGACAAGGAGATCAAGCTCGGATCCGTGCTCGACAACTCGGGCAACCTCGACATCTACGGCAAGCCGATGGTGATCGCCACCCGGCTCGCGGTCGACGAGATCAACGAGGCGGGCGGATTGCTCGGGCGCAAGATCAAGCTGATCCAATACGACACGCAGTCGGACATCGCGCTGTATACCAAGTTCGCGCAGCAGCTCGCGCGCGAGGACAAGGTCGACGTCGTGCACGGCGGCATCACTTCCGCCTCGCGGGAAGCCATCCGCCAGACTTTCAAGCGCAGCAACACGCTTTACTTCTACAACGTCCTCTACGAAGGCGGCGTATGCGACCGCAACACCGTGGTCACCGGCACGACCCCGGCGCAGGCGGTGGAGCCGATCGTGGAGCGCGCGATGAAGAAGTGGGGCAACAAGGTCTATGTCCTGGCGGCCGACTACAACTATGGCCAGATCACCGCCAAGTGGATCTCGTACTACGTGGATCAGCGCAAAGGCACCGTGGCGAAAACGGATTTCTTCCCGCTGGATGTCGCCGATTTCGGATCGACCATCGCCAAGATCCAGCAGGAGAAGCCGAACTGGGTGGTTTCCGCGCTGGTCGGCGGCGCGCACATGTCCTTCTACCGCCAGTGGGCGGCTTCCGGTATGAACAAGAAGATCCCGCTTGCCTCGACCACCTTCGGCGTCGGCAACGAGCACTTGGCTCTTTCCGCGGCGGAAGGCGACGGCATCCTGATCGCCGGCAACTACAGCCAGGAATCCACATTGCCGGCGAACAAGCAGTTTCTCGCAGCCTGGCAGAAGCGGTTCGGCGATACCAAGATCGTGCACGAAATCGCGGTGTCGCAGTACCAGGGTATCAAGTTGTGGGCCGAGTGCGTACGCAAGGCCGGGTCGGTGGATCGCGAAGCCGTGCTCAAGGCGATCGAGTCCGGCGCTTCCATCGAGGGGCCGGCGGGCACGGTGGCGATCGACGCCAAGACCCACCACGCGTCCCTCGACATCAACGTCATGGAAGTCAAAAACCAGAAGCTCGCCATTCTGGAAACGGTCAAGCAGCGCGCGCCCTCGGATACCGCCCGCTACTGCGACCTGCAGAAGAATCCGAACGAGAACAAGCAGTACGAAGTCGACATCTGAGCCCAAGGCGACGATTGAACCGATGGACTACGCGGGCGTCGTCTGCCTCGAAATCCTGTACATGATCGCGTTCCTGGCGCTGACCAGCGCCGGGCTCGCGATCGTGTTCGGGATGATGCGAGTGATCAACCTGGCGCACGGCGAGTTCGTGATGCTGGGCGGCTACACCACCATCGCCTGCTACAACAACGGCATCAACATTTATTTCGCCATGCTGGTGGTGGCGCCGGTGGTAGTCGGCCTCGTCGGCCTGATCGTCGAGCGCACGATCATCCGCTTCCTGTACGGCCGCATGATCGACACCATGCTGGCCACTTGGGGATTGAGCCTGCTGCTGATAGGACTGGTGACGCTGATCTTCGGCAACACCGCGGTCAGTGTCCCTGCTCCCGTATCCGGTTATCAGCTCGGCGAATACCAGATGGGCGGATACAACCTCTTCATCATCCTCATTACGGTGGCGCTGACACTCGTGATGTGGGCGGTGCTCAGGTTCACGCGCGCCGGCCTGATCGCGCGCGGCGCGATGCAGGGTCCCGATGTAGTGTCCTCTCTCGGCTACGATCCGCGCAAGATCTACATGTACACCTTCACCGCAGGCGCGGCGCTGTCGGGCCTTGCCGGCGGGGTACTGGCGCCTCTGACGGGTCTGTTGCCCTCATCGGGCGGCGCTTACATCGCCAAGGCATTCATCACCGTCATCACCGGCGGCGCTGCGGTCGTCTCGGGCACGCTGTCCAGCGCAGTCGTCTTCGGCACCGTCAACCAACTGGTCTCGTTTGCCGCCCATCCGGTGATCGGCGAGCTCGCCATGCTGGCGCTCGCGATCATTCTGCTGCGGCTGATGCCGAAGGGCATTACCGGACGCTTCTTCCGGGACGGCACATGAGGGGCTGGCCGTCCGTCGGTCGCATGCGCTGGGGCTGGTTTTTGCTGGCGACGGCGATCCTCGTATTGCTGCCGCTGGTAACCGACACGCTCACGCCCACCATACTGCTGATCTGGGCGTTGTTCGCCCTGTCGCTCGGCATGATGTGGGGCTATGCCGGCCTGCTCAGCTTCGGGCACGCCGCGTATTTCGGGCTGGGCGCCTATACGTATGCAATAGCCGTCGTCAATATCGGCGAGAGTACCGTGCCGCTGCTGCTGGCCATGCTCGTACCGACAATCTTCGCGGCCGTGGTCGGCGCGATGATGTTCTACGGACGCATCAGCGACGTCTACATGGGCGTCATCACGCTGGTGGTCACCCTCATCCTGTTCAAGTTCATGAGCGCGACCGCCGGCGACGCCTATGTGATCGGCAAGGCGCGCCTCGGCGGATTCAACGGCATCCCCGGCTTCCAGACGCTGAATGTGCCAGGCTATCCCGAGATCTCGCTGTTCGGTGTGCCGACCTACTACGTGTGCGTCGCGTCGCTGCTGATCTGCTATCTCATCTGCCGCTGGATCCTGGCGCGCTCCTTCGGCCGGGTGCTGGTCGGCATCCGCGAGAACGAGGCGCGCTGCGAATTGATGGGCTACAACGTTCCCGCGCTCAAGACCGCGATCTTCACCGTGTGTGCGGCGATGGCGGGCCTGGCCGGGTGCCTGTTCGCCAACTGGGCGGAGATCGTCACCCCGCGCGTCTTCAGTCTCGGCCAGGCGGCCGAAGTGCTGATCTGGGTCATCGTCGGAGGACTCGGCACATTGGTGGGTCCGATCCTGGGCGCGATGGCGCTCGGCTACGTGAAGCTGTTGCTTGGAGAACAGACCGTGATCGACAACTCGCTGATTCTCGGCGCGCTGTTGATCATCGTCGTGCTTGGCATTCCACGCGGCGTGGTGCCCTCGCTGCAACGCTTATGGTCGGCTGGCAGCCGGCGCGCACGCCGCCGCCCCGGTGATTCCGGCTCGCGCCGCACGCTCGGCGCCTCGGTGCGGGAGCGCCCATGAGCGGCGTGGTGGAAACCCAGGAGCTGACCATGCGCTTTGGCGGCGTCACCGCCGTGGATGGGGTCGACTTCTCGCTGCAAGAGCGCGAACTACGCTGCCTGATCGGCCCGAATGGCGCGGGCAAGAGCACGTTCTTCAAGTGCCTGACCGGCCAGTACGCGCTGACCTCCGGGAATGGCCGCGTAATCATCCGCGGCACCGACGTCACCGGCTGGAGCACGCACGATATCGTGCGGCTGGGCGTCGGCATCAAGACCCAGGTACCCTCGGTGATGAACGGTCTGACCGTGCAGGAGAACCTGTGGTTGTCGGCGCGGCGGGTGCACGGCTGGGCCGGCGCGGCCGGCGCCGTCGAGCAGATCAGCGCCGAACTGCAACTGGGCGACCAGTTGCGACAACTGGTCGGCGAACTGTCTCACGGCCAGCGGCAGATGATCGAGATCGGCATCGTGCTGATACAGCATCCGTGGCTGGTGCTGCTGGACGAGCCGGCCGCCGGCATGACCGGCAACGAGGTCGACCGGTTGATCGGCGTCATACAGCGCATCAACCTGACCGCGTCGGTCATCGTCGTCGATCACGACATGGAATTCGTGCGCATGCTCGGATCGCGTGTCACCGTGTTCCACCAGGGTTCGATCCTCCTGGAAGGCCCGGCGGAGAAAGTTCTCGTCGATCCCGCCGTGCGCGAAGTCTACATAGGCAACCGCGCGGCATGAGCGCGACCTCTTCCACTCTCGACGGCCCGAACGATAGCCTGGCGCCCGGAGCGAATGCGCGCGTGCTGCTCGAGGTTCACGACCTGCGCTCGGGCTACGGTCGCATTCCGGTGCTGCACGGCGTGAGCCTGCGGGTGCACGAAGGCGAGGCGCTCGGCATCGTCGGACACAACGGCATGGGCAAGACGACGCTGCTCAAGACCATCGTCGGATTGCTTCCGGCCGTTGGCGGACGCATCCTGCTGGATGGCACCGATGTCACTCGCGAGCCTGCACACCTGCGCAGCCGGCGCGGGCTCGCCTACGTGCCGCAGGGGCGCGGCATTCTGCCGGGCCTGAGCACGCTGGATAACCTGCGGCTTGCCTGGACCGGCGACTCGCATGAATCCGAACAGGAAGCAGTCGACCGCTGCCTGTCGTTGTTTCCGCGCCTCACTCCGCTGCTGGACCGGCGCGGCGGCGCGCTGTCGGGCGGTGAGCAACAGATCCTCGCGCTGGCGCGTGCGCTCATTCCGAACCCCTGGATCGTGCTGCTCGACGAACCTTCGGAAGGCGTGCAGCCGTCGATCGTGCACGAGATCGGCCAGTTGCTGTTGCGACTGCGCAAGGACGCGGGACTCGCCATCGTCATCGTCGAGCAGAATCTCGATCTCGTGCTCGACGTTGCCACGCATATTGCGGTTCTCGAGCGCGGACAGGTCGCTCGCGAGTTCAGTCCCGACGAGATGGGCGCCGGCAGCGCGCTGGTGGAAGCGCTCGGGCTGGGCTCGGTGCGCATGGCGCGCGGCACGCAGACTGTCGCCCGTGCGGCACCCTCACCGAGGATTCCACGCACCGCCCCGCCGCCACAGTCCGTTCCAGCCGCGCACCAGGCGCCGCAGGCGGCACAACACCCCGCACCCGTTTCACCGACCAAACCATCGAACGGCAATACCGCGCCGACAGCAGGAGCATCTATGTCCAGAGTCAAGCGTCCAACGCACGATCAGATGAAGGAGATCGTGTCGTCGCTGCACATGAGCATGTCCGATCCCGAGATTGCCGAGTATCTCGAAGTCATGGAAGGCTCGATGCAGGCCTACGACCGGCTGCAGGAGCTTCCGGACAACCTGCCGCCGGTGCGCTATCCACGTACGCCGGGCTACCGTCCGGGCGCCGCGGAAAATCCGCTCAATGCGTGGGCGGTGAAGTCCGAGGTGCGCGGGGCGGCGTACGGCCCCCTGGCTGGAAAACGCGTCGTGCTCAAGGACAACGTCTGCCTCGCCGGCGTGCCGATGATGAACGGCGCGTCGACGCTGGAGGGCTATGTGCCGGACGTCGATGCCACCATCGTCACCCGCATCCTCGATGCGGGAGGCATCATCGTCGGCAAGTCGCATTGCGAATACTTCTGCCTTTCCGGCGGCAGCCATACGTCGGCGCTCGGTCCGGTGCACAACCCCTACAAGCATGGTTACGCCGCGGGCGGATCGTCCTCCGGTTCGGGTGCGCTGGTCGGCTCCGGCGAAGTGGAAATGGCGATCGGCGGGGACCAAGGCGGATCGATCCGCATGCCGTCCTGCTGGTGCGGTTGCTATGGAATGAAGCCCACCCACGGACTGGTTCCCTACACCGGCGTGATGCCGATCGAGGCCACCATCGATCACACCGGGCCGATCACCGCGACGGTGGCGGACAATGCGCTGCTGCTGGAAGTGATCGCCGGAACCGATGGGCTCGACCCCCGGCAATACGATGTGCGCGTGGACAAGTACACGGCGGCGCTGGGCCGCGGCGTTGCCGGCATGCGCATCGCGGTGGTGAGCGAAGGCTTCGGCCACGCGGCAAGCGAACCGGACGTGGATCAGAAGGTGCGCCAGGGCGCGGAGCGCCTGCGGGCGCTGGGCGCGACCGTCGACGAGTTGTCGATCCCGATGCACCTCGACGGCCCTGCGATCTGGACCGCCATCGCACTCGAAGGCCTGCAGATGCAGATGATGCACGGTAACGGCATGGGGTTTAACTGGAAGGGTATGTACACCACGAGTCTGCTCGACGCGCACGCGAACTGGCGCGCCCGCGCCAACGAACTGTCACGCACGCTCAAGATCTCCATGCTGGTCGGCGAGTATTTCGTGCGCCACTACCGCGGCCACTTCTATGCAAAGGCGCAGAACCTGTCGCGCCTGCTGCGCCAGGCTTACGACGACACGCTCAACCGCTACGATCTGCTGTTGATGCCGACGCTGCCGATGAAGGCGACGCCGATTCCCGACCAGAACGCACCGCTGGCGCTCTACTGCCAGCGCGGCTTCGAGATGCTGCCGAACACCTGTCCGTTCGACGTTACCGGCCATCCCGCCATGAGCGTTCCCTGCGGCATGAGTCATGGACTGCCCATCGGGCTCATGCTGATCGGCAAGCAGTATGGAGAGTCGACCATCTATCGCGCAGCGAGCGCGTTCGAACAACTGGGCGACTGGCGCGGTTTCTAACGACGGACATGGGCGCCAATCCATTCCTCTCCGACTGGCTGAAGGCCGGGCGCGACGATCCGCGCCGGCCGCGAAGCGGCCTGTCCCAGGTCGCGGGCACCACCGAAGAGGCGCTGAAGTTCATGACCATCGCCGCGCTGCTGGATCGTGCCGTCGAGCGGCATGGCGCGGGCGATGCGGTCATCTTTGCGCCGACGCGCGAACGCCTGTCGTGGCACACGCTGCGGCAACGCTCCGACGATGTCGCAGCAGGACTGCTGGCGCTCGGCGTCGACCGCGGCGATCGCGTCGGCATCTGGGCGCCGAACTGCGTCGAGTGGCTGCTGGTCCAGCTCGGCAGCGCGCGCATCGGCGCGATCCTGGTCAACATCAACCCTGCCTATCGGGGCGGCGAACTGGAACACGCGCTGCAGAAGACAAAGTGCCGGGCGCTGATCATGGCCGCCCGGCACAAATCGAGCGACTACGTGGCGATGCTGAAGGCGCTCGCGCCGGAAATCGAAACATCACCCGCATCGCAGCTGCTGCGCACGGCGCGCTTCCCGTTCCTCGAGCGCGTGGTGCTGATCGGTGACGGCGCGCGGCCCGCCGGGATGCTCTCCTTCAGGGAACTGACCTCGCTTGCCGGCCCGGCGCATCGCAGCCGCCTGCCGAGCTTGAGCGCGGCGCTGGATCCTGATGATCCGATCAACATCCAGTTCACCAGCGGCACGACCGGGCTGCCGAAAGGCGCGACCCTGTCCAGCCGCAATATCGTCAACAATGCGCGTTACAGCGCGAAGGCGATGCGGCTCAGCGAGCGCGACCGGCTGTGCATCCCGGTGCCGCTGTACCACTGTTTCGGCATGGTGCTCGGCGTGCTGGTCTGCGCCGCGACCGGCGCGACCATGGTCTTTCCAGGCGAGAGCTTCGACGCCGGAGAAACGTTGCGAACGGTGCAGGACTATCGCTGCACGGTGCTACACGGCGTGCCCGCGATGTTCATCGCCCTGCTTGGTCATCCCGAATTCGCCATGTACGATCTCTCGTCGCTCAGGACCGGGATCATGGCGGGTGCGCCCTGCCCGATCGAAACCATGCGCCGCGTCGTTGCCGAAATGCACATGCACGAAGTCACCATCGGCTACGGCATGACCGAGACCAGCCCGCTCTCGTTCCAGAGCGCGGTGGACGATCCTATCGAGCGGCGTGTCTCGACCGTGGGCCGCGTCCTGCCACACCTGGAAGTGAAAATCGTCGACGAGCACGGCCGCATCGTTGCCGTCGGCAAACGCGGCGAACTGTGCACGCGTGGCTACGCGGTGATGCTGGGCTACTGGGACGATGCGGATGCGACGCGCGAGGCGGTCGATGCCGCCGGCTGGATGCACAGCGGCGACCTTGCCACCCTGGATGCCGACGGCTACTGCAACATCGTCGGGCGTCTGAAAGACATGCTGATCCGCGGCGGCGAGAACGTATTCCCGCGCGAGATCGAAGAGTACCTCTACCGGCACCCGAAGGTACTGGAGGTGCAGGTGTTCGGAATTCCGGACGCCAGGCTGGGCGAGGAGATATGCGCCTGGATCGTGCTCAAGTCGGGCGCCGTTGCAACCGAAGACGAAATCCGCGACTTCTGCCGCGGACAAATCGCGCACTACAAGCTGCCGCGCCACATCCGCTTTGTCACCGAGCTGCCCAAGACCGTGACCGGCAAACCACAGAAATTCGCCATGCGCGAACTCATGATGCGGGAACTGAATCTGCAGGAATCCCGGACGGCGTAAGGCAGTTCCAGTGCTATTGCCGAAGCCCGTCGAGCGCGATTGTCAGACCAGCACTGAAATAGGAAACGTCAGCACCACCGCAAAAAGTGCGCCGACCACCCCAAATTGCCATGCCGGCTGCTGTGCCGGCATAGACGTTGAGCAGTCTGATATTCATGCGCTCTAACTCTGCGTTAACGCCTTCAAGCCGTTGCCTCGCGTTCCCTGTTTCGAACGCGCTCCTCTTACTATCGTCCCCTATTGTCCCGGGGGCGATGCACCGGCGGTTTCAGTCGACAACTGCAATCGCCTCGACCTCGATCAGTTGGCCTTCCAGGACCAGTCTTTCGACGCCCACCATGGTGGCGGCAGGCGGATGCGCCGGGTTCACGTAACGGGCGCGCACCTCGGCGATCACATCGCGGCCGGCGCGGTTCAGGCCAACCACGAAAATGGTGAGCTTCAATACGTCGTCGAAGCTCGCACCCTCGGTTTCGAGACAGCGTTTGACATTGTCGAAGCATTCCACGGTCTGCGCCTGCAGACTGGGGCGGTCGGTACCTCGGTGCGCCACGCTCCACGCCGTCTGGCCGGCCACATAAATCGTCCTGGCCCCGCCACGCACTGTCAACACGTCCGAATAGCCGCCGAGGTTTTCCAGCCCGCTCGGACAGGTTGCTTTGATCTCCCGCATCGTTTCCCCCCTTGCTTTCCCGCGCTTGGCGCGCGCCCCCGCATATTCACATGAGCACAGATTTCAAGTCGCGCCGCGGACTCGGCCGCCCTTCCATGGTCGGATAGCCGATGCGGAACGGCATCAACGCCTGCGAGCTGGCGTCGGCCACCAGATCCTTCAGCGCGGTACCGAAGCGCGGCTCGATGCCAAGCTGGTGTTCGCGATCCGCGCGTTCGGACATCTGGTTCAAAGGATGCACCGCCAGGCCTTTGGTCGTCGCCCACAAATGCATGCGCTGCCAGAGTCTTCCTCCATGGATGCGCATCGCGTTGTCGCGCGCGTTCGGCACGGCGATGAGGCCGAACGCGGCCGCGGTGGCGACATGCCGCTCGCGCGTGGCCTGCAGCCAGGCCTGGTCGGCTGTCTCCTGGCTCAGCGGTGGCAGGATTTTCGCGGCTGCATTGACAAATGGAGGCAGGCTTTGCGCATCGAGCGTAGTGCCGTCGCGCATTGTCTGGAGCTGCTGCCAGCTCGTACGAAACCACTTCGCGCTATCAGCGCTCTGTTGAAGGTCGGCGACGATCGCTTCGGCGGCCGCCACGATCAATTCGCCGATTCGCGCCCGCGCCTCGGGCGTACTGAACCAGATAACTTTCGTCCCCGGCAGATCCGCGCCAAGGTCGGCGAGCGAGTCCAATAGATCGGCGGGCACACTCCTACCGGATTCGTAGGGACCGCGGTTGGTGTGCCGCCTGGGGATCGCGTCATACAGCGGCGAGGCAGTTCGCGCCCCCGGCGCAAGCAGGATGTGCGCGGCATGTGTGGGATTGTCCGGGTCCGGCAGCAGCGTCATCTCGGCGGCGTAACCCTCGCTGGCGGCGGCAATCAGCAGATTCTCCAGTGCGCAGCCGATCCCCATGGTCATCTCGCGCAGAAACGGGTCGATCGTGCCGATGTTGCGCCCGGCGTCGACAAACACATCGATCGCGTTGTCGGCGACCCGGAACCGCCAAGGCTGGGAGTTGTGCGGGTTCGCCGCGAGAATCGCCGCACGCACCAGTCGCAAGGGCCGCAGGGAACCGTCCGCCTGCCAGTTCTTCCAGGGTTCATACGCCGCGCCGCTGCCGGCACTGAAAACGCCCTGATCGAAAGCACGCCAGGCGAGTGCGCTGCCCGCCATGACCACAGTCGCGCCTGCGAACTTCAATACCCTGCGTCGATTCATGAATCCGTGAAAGTCGTGAATGCCGTGAATATCGCGGCTTCACAATACCCGCGCGTTCGGACGTCCCACTCCTTTGTTTCCTTCGCGTCCTCTCTTTTCACCTTTGCGTCCTTTGCGTCAACGCTCTTTCGCCCTAGTCAAAAGCCACAACGGCCTCGATTTCCACCAGCAATTCCGGTTGCACGAGCTGGTCGATGCCGACCATGGTCGCGGCGGGTGGATTCTTGTGCGAAATGTAGCGGCCGCGCACGTCCATCACGGCCTTGCGCTTCTCCTGCGTCAGTCCGACGATGTAGATGGTGAACTTGATCACGTCCTCGAACGTCGCACCGACGCCACCCAACGCGAGCTTCAGGTTCTCGAACACCTGCACCGCCTGCGCCTGGATGTCTCCGGTGCCGACGACTTTCCCCTGACTGTCGACGGCGACCTGGCCGCTGATGAAGGCGATGCTGCCGCCCTGCGCAACGGTGACCTGCGAGTACATGCCCAGGGGTTTCATTCCCGGCGGATTGACGAACTTCTTTGCCATTTTCTCTCCTCCTGGCGATGCTGCCGTTTTACGGACTATTTCCAGTATGCCCGCTCAGACCCGCGTCACGCGGCGGAGCCCGCCTCCACGACGCGTCCCGAGGAGCGCCGCCATCTGCGCAATGCGCGGTCCGCATTCACCACGCACAGGTCGAGAGCGCAGTAGAGCCCGCCGACGCACAGCGGCGGATTCGCGCTCGACAGCGGCAAGCCGGGGACTTCCGGCACCCACATCCAGTTTCCGATCCAGGTGCCGTACAACTCCATCAGCAGCGAGATGACGAACATCGTCGCGTACAACCGCCGGTTGCTGCCGAACGTCATGAAGGCCAGGAAAAGGATCGCCAGCGCTACGCTGAGGGTGTCGGTGGAAGTCAGGAACGCCGCCGCCCCATAGCCGGCGGCGGAAAAGGCCACCAGCCCGATCGCCCATTGCGGCAGACGCGGCGCGAGAGTCAGGCCCAGCGCGAACAGCAGCACGTGCCCCGGCGGAACGAAGAAGGGAACATTGTGCAGCCAGTAGACGTACAGGCCCCAGAGCAACGACAAGCCGCATTCCCCTAAGGTCGAAATCACGAGGCAAAGCATCAGGGGAAAACGCAGTTGCTGGTTGATGCGCGTGAGCAGAACCAGGAACAGCGCCCAGGTCCAGACGCTGACGGCGATCTGGCCGGGAATGCCGCCGAATCCGTCCACCGGCAGTCCGACAATCACCGTCAGCAGCATCGTCGCGAGCATAGGCCGCGACAGCATGGTGGACGGTGCGGTCGGGCGCGGCGTGGTGTTGCTCAACCAGCGCATCGGCAATGATCGCAATCCATTTCTCGCACGCGCACCACTCAGGCAGCCTGGCTGTTCGCCACCAGCCCCAGCACGTGTTCTTCGAGCTTGCGGGCATCGACGTGGAAACGCCGGATGCCGTCCGCCAGCTTGTCGGTGGCCATCGCGTCCTCGTTGTGCATCCAGCGGAAGGTCTTTTCGTCCATCGCCAATTTTTCCGCCGCACTCGCTTTCGCCGCCTCCACCGACAGGCAGCGCCCGAGTTCGCCGGGGCTGCCTTCCAGCTTGTCGAGCAGATCCGGGCTGATGGTCAGCAAGTCGCAGCCGGCGAGTCCGGTGATCTGTTCGACCTTGCGGAAGCTCGCCCCCATGACCTGCGTGCGGTAAGCGAATTTCTTGTAGTAGTTGTAGATGCGCGTCACCGATTGCACGCCGGGATCGTCCTCCGCTGCGATGTCGTCGACCTTGCGTTCCTTCTTGTACCAGTCGTAGATGCGGCCCACGAACGGCGAGATCAGCGTCACCCCCGCGTCTGCACAGGCGACCGCCTGCGCGAAGCTGAACAGCAAGGTGAGATTGCAGTGGATGCCTTCGCGCTCGAGCTTCTCCGCGGCGCGGATACCCTCCCAGGTGCTGGCCAGCTTGATCAGCACGCGCTCGTGCGCGACCCCGGCCTGCCCGTAGAGCGCGATCAGGTGGTGCGCCTTGGCCAGGCTGCCATCGACGTCGAACGACAGATTCGCATCGACCTCGGTCGAAACGCGGCCTTTGACGTGCTTGAGGATCTCGCAGCCGAAATTCACCGCAAGCTTTTCCATCGTTGCCTCGGCCTTCGTCTTTCGATCGCCCTTGGCGCGCATGCCGAAGGCGAGCGCGTCTTCAACCAGCGCGCGGTACTTCGGGTTCTGCGCCGACTGGTAAAGCAGCGACGGATTGGTGGTCGCATCCTGCGGCCGCAGCCGCGCAATGGCATCGATATCGCCGGTGTCAGCGACGATGACGGAGTATTTTTTCAGGGATTCGAGCAGATTCATGGTGCGCTCCTGTAAACACCTGCCGTAAGGCGGTCTAGTGTCCTGTTCCGCTGATTCGTGGAATAACTCGCGAACCTTGGAAGTCGGTCCTTTATACACATTTGACAGCAATCCTACATCGTTCGGAAAACCCGCGAAATCGGCGGAACAAGACACTGGGCATGACCATAAATTACCACGGCCCGGTACGCTGTCGCCGATTGGCGTCATGCATGCCGACGGAATCGCCCCCTATAATGGGTTCCGGACTGACGATACGGAGCGCTGTCTCATGTTGCGAAGTCTGTTTCAAGCCATCGAACAATCTCTGGGCCCATCGCTCGATACGGTCGCAACCGCGGTCTATTGGTTGAGTATCGTCCTGCTTGCCCACCGCATATTCTCGCCGGTGTTCCGGCTGTACATGGAAATGATCTCGGCGCGCCTGAAGATGCAAGAAAGCGTCGTGATGGAATGCCCGTACTGCCATCGCGAAACCGTCGTTCACGATGCCCAGTGCGCGTTCTGCCGCAAGAGCCTGGAACTGCCTTTCATCATGCGCGCGTGGCATTTCATCCGCCTGCGGCGCCAGCCGATGTGGTGGCGCTGGACGCGCTGGACCTGGGACAGTCTGGGGCTCACGGCGTTCGTGGTGTTGACCGTTGCCGGGTTCATCGCTCTTCATGTCTGGGCGCCGGCCGGGCCGTTGCAGAAGCTGTTCTTCGGCCTGGCGCTGGCGTGCTGGGTTGCGATCAGTTGGCTGGTTGCGCGTGTGTTCCATCTTGGCGGGACTGGTCCGATCGCACGGCTGCGCGACACGGTGTTCGCATTCGCCGTTGCCGGTGTGCTCGCGGTTTCGCTGCTGTTCGCGGCCGAATCGAAACCGGCAGAGGAGACGGTGATGTGGCGCATTCCGGTCGGCGAGGGCGCGATCGCCCGCATCGATAACCAGGCGCTCGCGCTGCCGCAGGGCATGATCGGTTTCGAGTACCTGCAGGTCGATCACGAACTGCTCGGTTACCACCGGGTGATTCCGCTCGCTTTCCTCGGCTCGGAACGGCTGGAAATAAAACACGCCGGCATCGAGAAATGGTTCCTCGACAACTTGTGGAAACGCGGACAGGGCTACTCCGAGCGCGGGCTGTCGGTGCGCAGCCGCGTGGAGCAATTCATCGTCGTCCCCAACCAGAACTACGACGTGGTCGAGCGCGACAAGCAGGTCTATTTCCGCCCTGCTGCGCAGTAATCCGTCTCAAAGAAGAAAAAGATCAAGGGCGTTGACGCAACAGCTTCAGCTCCAAGTGTTCCCTTGAGTGTTTCACCTTAAGGTCGCAGATACCCTCGCAATAGCGTGGAGTACCCTTTTACGAAAAGCAAGGGAGGGCGCAAAGGAAATCGGGGCAAGAAACCCGGCGCCGATCTTTGTTCGCAGAGTCTCTGAATTGTCCCGACATGCCGGTTCGGTACGCGAATCGGCGTGGTGCATTTACGGACGCCTTAAAACGGGCAAAACCTGCCGGTCAGGTGGGAGGCGAACTTTCCCTGAGAGCGGACATCGCGAAAGTGGGCGTGACTGGCAAAAAGGAACAACCTGCGTTTACTGCTTTTTCTTTAGGTCCGCCGGCGGCGGTGCGTCTTTTTTGTAGTCGCCGATAATCCCCTTGACGGGGCAGATGTTGAATACGGGGCACTTGATGCAGCCCACTGCCAACGCAACTGGGCAAAGCGTCATGATAAGTCTCCCAAATAAATCCGCGGCCGGCCGGCACGTCTTTGCCGAAACGGCAAATACAAAGGGCGCGACTCGCGTCACGCCCTTTGCGGTTTGCTTCGGCGCTCTGGTCGAGATAACCCTCAAACATCGGGTTTAAGGTGGTCGCCGCCCGTCTCCGCATCAGGCACACCCGAACGAAATGGCGCGCGCAACAGCGAATGCCTTAGGCAACAACCGGATCGTCATGCCTTGGGCTTGAGAATCTACCCCGGTCCAGCGCGCGGAAGCGAATCCAGTGAGCGCCCTTCCTCCGTCAAAGTCAATGGATTTCTGCACCTTCTCCAGAATAGTGATCGCCCGCATTTCACCGAGTGCACGCGGCGCGCGGCAGCTCGACTGCCGATCGTCGCGAACTGCCATCGTGTTAGGGTGACCGGCCCGACGAACAGTTACTGATGATCATAGATCGCCAGCCTTGGCCGCTCTATAGCATCCTGCAGAATAACGGCTACGCCTACCGCGAAACGTTCAAGCCCGAAGGCATCTTTGAGATTCTGATCTGGCGGGCGCGGTGGCCACACGGAGATTGTCTTGCCGGCGGTCCCCGCCGCGTCGCAATCCGTCTCAAAATAATTAAAGAAAGTTCAAGAGCGTTGACGCAAAGGGAAGAGAAAGGTTCGCGAAGGAAAGATAAGAACGCTTCTGGATGAAAGTCTGAGTGTTCGACGCAGATATGGCGGGATCTCAGAGCGCCCGCACATACCTGGTGGGAGAACCTGCCCGTAGCCATTCACCTCTGTCCCCTAGCTTTTCCTTTGCGCCTTTGCGTTGAGGTGGAGGAATTTTCAGCCGGGCAAGTAAGCTGAGAATTCCTTCTCGACCGCCTTTGGATTGGCGGCGAGTCCCGCCGAAACCCCGCCCGCCATCTGGCCGGGATACACGTCTTCAATTCCCTTCTCGACCGCATCGAGCGCGGCCATCGCCACTTCGTAAGGATTCTCCTTGTGACCAGGGAAATCGCGCTCCATATCGGTATCGCAAGCGCCGGGCATCACGCCGATCACCAGCGTCCCCTGCTTGACGAGTTCCGCGCGCACGCCCTGCGTCAGGCTCAGCGCCGCGGCCTTCGATGCGCACAGTGAACCGTATGCGGGAAGGTTGACCCGCGACAGGATCGATAGCATGTTGACGATGGCGCCGCCGCCGTTGGCCTTCAGGATCGGCGCGAATGCACGGCACAGGTTGAGAGGACCGAAATAATTGGTACGCATCTCCAGCCGCGCATCCTCCAGCGTTCCGGCAGCGATCAACGCTTTCTTGTGGTTGATGCCGGCGTTGTTGATCAACAGCGTCACATCCCTGCATTTCTGCGCTGTTGCGGCCACCTGCGCCTCGTCGGTGATGTCGAGCCTGAGCGTCTCGACCTTGCCAGGATGCGCCGCCACCAGGTCGGCCGCTTTCGACGGATCGCGCGCGGTGGCGTAAATCTTCTTCGCGCCTTTTGCGATCAGCGCTTTGACGAAATTCCGGCCGATGCCCCGATTGCTGCCGGTCACCAGCGCTATTGCTCCCTCGATCTTCATTCCCCCCGTCTCCTTTCCCTCTTCATGTTGTTCGCTTTCCGCGCCGCGACTGACCCAGTCCGGATCCAGGTCGGGCAGCGGAATGGCGTCGAGCAGACTGCGAGTGTAGTCGTGAGCAGGCCTGGCGAAAAGCTCGGCGCACGGTCCGGATTCGACCACCTCGCCCTGGCGCATCACCAGCACCCGGTCGCACAACACCCGCACCACCGACAGATCGTGGCTGATGAAGATCAGCGAGCCGTCGGTCTTCAGCTCTTTGAGGAGCATGAGGATCTGTGCCTGGGTGGAAACGTCCAGGCCGGACACGATTTCGTCGGCCACGATCAGATCGGGCTTCAGCGCAATCGCCCTCGCGATGCCGACGCGCTGGCGCTGGCCGCCGGAGAGTTCGTGCGGAAAGCGATCGGTGAATGCCGCCGGCAGCCCGACCCGCTCGAGCAAAGCGCCGGCTTCGCGCCAGCCTGACCGGCGATCCCGCGCGCGTCCGTACGCGAGCAATGGCTGGGCCAGGATGGACCCGATGCGGTGACGCGGGTTCAGTGAAGACAGCGGATCCTGGAAGATGGACTGAAATTGCGCGCGCAGCGGACGCAGTTCCTGTTCCGGAAGATGCGAAATGTCGCGTCCCTTGAAGCGCACGCTGCCAGCGGTCGGCTCGTAAAGCCGCAGCAACGTTCGCGCAAGCGAAGTCTTGCCCGATCCGGATTCGCCGACAATGCCGACGGACTCTCCGGCTTCGAGTGCGAATTCGACGCCGCGAAAGATCGTGATCAGCGGCGCGGCGCCGAACAGCGATGTGGCGGAACGGTCGCGTAATTGCAGCGTAAGTCCGCGAGCTTCGAGCAACGCCACTACGCGTCGCGCGCGTCGAGTGCGCGCGCCTCCTCGATAAGTCGCTGCGTAAGCGCAGCGGGAATCGGTTTCAGTTCATCGCCCGGCCGGTCGAAGCGGGGCGTCGCCGCAAACAGCGCGCGGGTGTAGTCATGAACGGGGCTCGCGAACAACCGCGACGCCGGCGCCGATTCGAGCACCCGGCCGCCGTGCATGACCGCCACGTGCCCGCACAGCTTTGCCACCACCCCCAAATCGTGCGTGATGAACAGGATCGCCGTTCCCGAATTCCGTTGCAGTTCCCTGATCAACTGCAAGATCTGCTTCTGGACCGTGACGTCCAGTGCGGTGGTCGGCTCGTCCGCGATCACCAATTTGGGCTTGCAGGCAAACGCGATCGCGATCAACACGCGCTGGCGCATGCCGCCGGAAAGTTCATGCGGGTACTGGCGCAATATTCTTTCCGGCTCGCGCAAGTGCACTTCGCGCAGCAGCGCCAGCGCACGATCGCGCGCGGCGGCCCGTTCGAGTTTCAGGTGCATGCGCAATACGTCGGTGATCTGCGGCCCGATGCGCTCCACCGGATTCAGGGCGGTCATCGGGTTCTGCGGGATGAGGGCGATTTCGCGTCCGAGCAGAGGGCGGCGTTGCGCTTCCGAAAGATGCGTGATATCGCGCCCGTCGAAGACGACGGTGCCGTGCGTCACGCGGGCGTTTGCCGGCGCGATGCCGAGCACGACGCGGCTGACCATGGTTTTTCCCGCGCCGGATTCGCCGACCAGCCCGACGATTTGTCCGGGTGCAACCTGCAACGACACCCGTCTGAGCAGTCGCTGAGGCGGCCGCGCTTCGAGCCACAAGTCGAGAGCGCGGATGTCGAGCAGCACGCTCAACGGGATTCGACCGGGTCGATTACGTCGCGCAATCCGTCGCCGAGCGCATTGAGTCCCAGTACCGCGACGACGATGCAGGCCATCGGCGCCGCCATCAGCCACCAGGCCTGGTTCACGTACAGCCGGCCTTCCTGGATGATGCCGCCCCAGGTCGGCACACCCGATGAGACCGACAGTCCCACGAAGGAAAGAATCGCCTCGATCACGATGGCGATGCCCATTTCCAGCGTGAACAGCGTCAGCAGCAGAGGCGCGACATTGGGCAGGATCTCGCTCGCCAGGATGCGCCCGGGTCCGAGGCCGATCGTCACGGCCGAAGCAACGTAGTCGTGGCTTTTCTGCACCATCGTTTCCGCGCGCACGACGCGGCAGAAACGGGTCCAGTCGATGACGATGATCGCAATCACGACAGTATGCAGACCCGCGCCGAGCACCGCGGCGAGCACGATGCATAGCAGCACCGATGGAAAACTCATCCAGACATCGACCAGGCGCGAGATTGACGCATCGAGTCTGCCGCCGAAATAGCCCGCGGCGAGTCCGAGTGCGGTGCCGATCAGGCCGGCGAACAAGGCGGCGACGAACGCAACGATCAGGGCGGGACGCGCACCGTAGATCAGCCGCGCAAGAATGTCGCGGCCGAGGCTGTCGGTGCCGAGCGGATGCGCGTGATCGCCGCCTGCGACACCGGGACTCTGGAACGAATTGAGCAAGTCCTGTTCGAGCGGATCGTGCGCAGACAGCCAGGGCGCGCCGGCCGCCGCAACGACCATGGCGAGCAACACCAGCGCGCCGAACGCGACTCGCGGATTGCGCAGCGACGACGCAATCGCGTTCACGCCTGCCGCACCTTCGGATTGAGGACCGAATAAGCCATGTCCACGATCAGGTTGGTGAGAATGAACAGCACGGCAAACGTCAGCACCAGTCCCTGGATCAGCGGCAGATCGCGCTGGTTGACGGCAGCAATGGCGAGGTTGCCGATGCCGGGATAGGAGAAGATGTATTCGATCAGCACCGTGCCGCCGATCAGGAAGGAGAACTGCACGCCGGTGAGCGTCACCGTTGGGATGAGCGCATTACGCAGGGCCACTCGCCATAAGGTGCGCGCCCTCGAATAGCCTTTCACGCGCACGAGCGTCACGTAGTCCTGGTTCATGGCCTCGATGAGCGAACCCTTCAGCACGCGCGTGAGCGCCGCGGCGAGCGGCAACGCCAGCGCGAGAGCCGGCAGTACCATGTGCCGCAGCAGATCCACGAACGTTGTCCATCGCAGGCGCACCAGCGCTTCGGCGAGATAGAAGCCGGTCGCCGGATTGAAATCCAGGGTCGGGTCGATGCGTCCCGAAATCGGCAGCCACGGCAGGAGTACGCCGAGGACCAGGATGAACAGCAATCCCCAAAGAAAATCTGGAATGGCGAGTACGAAGCCGCTGGCACCATCGACCACCAGTTCCGGCCAGCGGCCACGGAAATAAACCGCAGTCACTGCAGCAATTGCCGCGAGTGCACAAGCTCCCGTAACCGCGATGACAACGAGCTCGAGGGTAGCGGGAAGCCGGCTAAGGACCAACGAGGCCACGCCGTCACGCAGGCTGATCGAGTTGCCGAAATCTCCGCTCAGCACCTTGCTCATCCAGACTACGAACTGCTTCGCGATCGGCGCGTCGAGCCCGTACAGCGCCCGCAAACGACCGACATCGTCCGCGGTTGCGCCTGGCGGCAACATCATGGCGATCGGGTCGCCCGGCACCACGCGCACCAGCACGAACACGACCACCGCCACGCCGAACAACGTCGGCAACGCCCACAGCAGGCGTTTCAACAAGTAGTTCCCGGACATTGGAAGGTTCGTGATCAGAGGCAATAGTAGCCGCATCTTGTACACCAACTGCCAGCGCCGCTGCAACCATGGAATCGCCCGACCGGGCTCGGCGATTCTGCGCAGAGCCGGCACGTTGAAATTGTGATTCCAATGTTGGACCGTCTTGCGGCAAACTCCCGAACATGCGTGCATCCGAAACCGTGCGCGGGCGTTTTCTAATTTCCAGCCCGATTCCGGAATGGTCGGGAAACCGTCTCGTTGCCTTTCACAAGCGGGTGTTGCGCAGTCTGGCCCGTTGGCTAAGCGGCTGCGCCGCTTTCCTTTGCCTTTGCCTGCCGGCGATGGCGGACGAAGCCACAAGTGAAAATGCGCTCCCTTCTTTCGCCGAACTGCAGGCCGCCGGTGCGGTAGTCGGCGAGATACGCATCGTCAACGACAACATCTTCGACCTGGACGATCCCAAGGAAGACAATTTTCTGTTCCGGCTGGCGAACAAGCTGCACATCCGCACGCGCCAGAGCGTCATCCAGCGCTCCCTGCTGTTCCATAGCGGCGAGCCGCTTTCCGTGCAGCGGATCGAAGAAACGGAGCGCCTGCTGCATGGGAATCGTTACATCTACGACGTCGACATCCACCCGATCGCCTATCACGACGGCATCGTCGATATCGAAGTCGAGACCCGCGACACCTGGACTCTGGAGCCCGGCTTCAATTTCAGCCGCGCGGGCGGCTCCAACTCGACTGCTCTGACGGTGAAGGAATACAACCTGCTGGGCACGGGAACCAAGCTCAGCTACGCAAAGAGCTCCGACGCCGATCGCAAAGGCACCGAGTTCCAGATTTCGCAGGACCACGCCTTCGGCGGATGGACGCAGATCGACCTGAAGTTGGCCAGCTACGACGACGGCAAACGCCAGTCGTTTGCGTTCGGCCGGCCCTTCTATGCACTCGACACGCGCTGGGCCGCCGGCGTATCGGCTCTTCACGACGAGCGCATCGAATCCATCTACCAGGACGGCGTCGTCGTCGGCCAGTACCGCCACAAGCAGGACGCAGGCGAGGTATTCGGCGGCTGGTCGAAGGGCCTGATCGACGGTTGGGCACAACGTTATTCCACCGGCCTGCGCTATCAGGCCGATACCTACACCGTCGACCCGTCGCTGATCCCGCCTTCCGTCGTACCGGCCGATCAGACTCTGGTGTCACCATTCGTGCGCTATGAGTTAATCGAAGACAACTATGAAAAGCTCACAAACAGGGACAAGATCCAGCGCCCGGAATTTTTCGCGTTGGGCTTCAATTCGAAACTGCAGGTCAATCGCGCGCTCACCTCTCTGGGCTCGACGCTCAACCTATGGACTTACTCGGCCACCGTCAGCGATGGCTTCCAGATACCACACGGCAACGACATGCTGATTTCGACCTACCTCTCGGGCCAATATGGGGACGGCCGCGGGCGACGCGAGGGGCTTGGCGGTTCGCTGCGCTACTACGTCCCGCAGGGCAAGCGGGCCCTGTTTTATGCCGCCGTGTCCGGCGACGTCGTGCGCAAGCCCGAGACGGCCGATTTGTTGCTGCTTGGGGGCGATAACGGCTTGCGCGGCTACCCGTTGCGCTACCAGAGCGGCGAACACCGCGCGCTATTCACCGTCGAAGAGCGCGTCTATACGGACTGGTACCCGTTTCGGCTGTTCCGCGTGGGCGGCGCCGTCTTCTACGACATCGGCCGCGCCTGGGGCGGACCGTTCCAGAACCCGGTGAATCCGGGCTGGCTCAGCGATGTCGGCTTCGGCTTGCGCATCCTCAGTGCCCGTTCCGCGTTCGGCAACGTGCTGCATGCCGACATCGCGTTTCCGCTCAATCCCGATCCGAACATCCGGTCCACGCAGTTCCTGGTCAAGACTAGCGCGAATTTTTAGTCCTGTCTAAATCAAAACCCAACGCAGCAGCTTCAGCTCCAAGTGTTCCCTTGAGTGTTTCACCTTAAGGCACGGAGAGCACAGAGGACGCAGAGAAAATCAAAGATAACGATAACTTGAGAAACAGCCGCCGATAATTCCGCATGGGCCATGTTTCCAGTTGTTCGCCACTTCTCGTCTTGCTTAACCTCTGCGTCCTCCGCGCCCTCTGCGCCTTAAGGTGAAACACTCAAGGGAACACTTGGAGCTGAAGCTGCTGTGTTGGGTGTATGCACTAAGCCGGCTTGATGGACTGGGGCAGGATGAACCCGGCGACGTGGGGCGTGAACTTGATGCTACTCTTGTGCACCACCGGCTGTGAATATTGCAGCAGCGGGATGACGTAGCCGTTCCTGGCGATATAACGATCTGCAGCCTTGTAGCCTTCGATGCGCTTCTTCTCGTTCTTCTCGCCCCACAACGGCCCGATCGTCTTGTCCACGTCCTCGGTCTTCCACGCGGAATGCGGCGAATGGCTGAACATGGCGAAGCCGGTGGACGTCGACGGATCGCCGATCGAGTTGCCCCAGTTGTAGAACGCCGCCGGCGCCAGGCCGTGGCGCATGCGCAGTTCGAAGTGCTTGGCGATTTCGTAGGTTTCGATACTGGCTTCGATGCCGACCTTGCGCCACATGCCGACCACCGCCTGGATCATTTCGTAATCCTTCGGCTTGAAGCCGCGGGTGGTCTGGATCGTGAACTTCACGGGCTTCGATGTTGAAAATCCGGACCTGGCGAGCAACTGTTTCGCCAGCTCCGGATCGTATTTGACCTTGATCGAAGGATCGAAAGCCGCATACTGGGGCGCCTCCAGCGTGTCGATCACCGTGCCGTAACCGCGCAGCAGTTTGCCGACGATCGATTTCTTGTCGATTGAATGAATCATCGCCAGGCGCACGTTCTTGTCCAGCATCGGCTCGACATTGGTGATGAAGATCATGCCGATGTCGGAGACCGGATGGGCAACGCCGGTCAGCCCGCTCTTCTTCGTCAGCCGGTCGAATTCTTCGTAAGGCACTTCCAGGGTGAGGTCGGAAGAGCCGCTCTCGATCTCCGCCACGCGCGCGGATGCATCGCCCACCAGCTTGAACACGACGGTCTCGAACGCGGGCTTCGGTCCCCAGTATTTCGGGAAGGCCTTGAGACGGATGAAGGCATTGCGCTCGAACTTCTCGACCATGTAAGGGCCGCTGCCGATCGGCTTGCTTTCCCATCCCTGCGCGCCGGCCGCGGTGTAGGCCTTCTTGGGCAACACGTAACCGGTCAGGAACGCCATCCACTTGAACAGAGACGGCTCGAATTCCTTGACGTCGGCCGTGATCTTCTGGCCGTCGATCCCGAAGTTGCCGATCTTGCCCCAGACGAACTGGATCGGATTGCCGCTGTTGGGGTCCCCGGCGCGCTCCAGCGACCACACCACGTCTTCCGGCGTGACCGGGCTGCCGTCGTGCCAGAAAGCGCCTTTGCGCACTTCCATCTCGACCTTGGTCTTGTCCTTGTTCCAGCCCCACTTTGTGAGCAGTCCCGGCTTGAAGGACAGGTCCGGGTTCTGATCGATGTAGGAATCGAACACCGCTTTGTAGAGCGACTGGATGGTCGGGTTCACCGCCGACGGACCGGTAGTCGGATCCCAAGATGGCAGGGCGACGTTGTACGCAATGCTGAGAACCCCGCCCGCTTGTGCGTGGGCTTCGGTCGGAACGAGCAGCGAATTGGCGAGCGGCGCGGTCAAGGCCGCGGCACCGGTCGCCTGCAAAAAGCGGCGGCGCGTAAACGGAATCATGGTAGTTCTCCCCGAGTTAGTTGCAACTGGCTGAATGCGATGGACGCAGTCCGGTCGGATGCGGGCTCGCCGGTTGTTTTTATGGCGAATGACCCGCCGGAATCTAGGTGGCAGGGGGTGTTTTGTCAAGCCGCGCCCTGCCGCCGTCGCGACGGATGGCCGGTTTGACACGGCGCTGTTTCGCACGGTACAAGGGGCGGCATGTTTTTGACGCGCGGACGCCGCGCTGCAACAAGCACAGTGACATGATATCCGGGAGAAACGATATGGCCGGGCCAAACAGGACAGGGCAATGGATCGAGATCAAAGCCGCGGATGGCGGAAAATTCAGGGGTTACCTCGCCGTTCCCGCGTCGGGCAAGGGCCCCGGCATCGTGCTGTGCCAGGAAATCTTCGGCATCAACGCTTACATCCGCGAAGTCGCCGATTATTACGCCGAGGAAGGTTACGTGGTGCTAGCGCCGGACCTGTTCTGGCGGCTGGAGAAAGACGTCGATCTCGGCTACACCGAGGAAGAGTGGAAAAAGGCTTTTGATTTTCTTCAGCGCTTCGACATCGACAGGGGAATGGAAGACATCACCGCCGCGGTGCGCACCTTGCGCACCCGGCCGGAAGTGGCCGGCAAGGTCGGCGCGCTCGGCTTCTGTCTCGGCGGCCGGCTCGCCTATCTGGCGGCAGCGCGCTCCGGTGTGGATTGCGCGGTCGGCTACTACGGCGTGACCATCGAGAAATACCTGAACGAAGCGACCAGGATCAAGGTGCCGATGGTGCTGCACTTCGCCGCCGAGGATAAATACGCGCCGCCGGAAGCCGTGGAAAAGATCAAGAACGCGTTCAAGGACAACGCCAACGTCGAAATCTACATCTACCCCGGCGTCGACCACGCCTTCGCCCGCACCGGCGGCATGCATTACGACCGGCCGGCGTCGATGATGGCGCATTCGCGCTCGATCGCGCTGTTCCGCAGGGTCATGGGCCCGCACTACGACTTGTCCGCATTGTGGGAACTGCACACGATGCACGAGTTCGGCACGCGCGATGTCGACGCGACCATGAAGACCATGGTCGCGCAACCCTACGTCAATCACATCCCGACCCTGACCGGCGGCGTCGGCCACGATCACCTGAAGCGCTTCTACAAACATCACTTCATTCCGACCACGCCAAAAGACACCAAGCTGATCCCGATCTCGCGCACCATCGGCGCGGACCGGCTGGTCGACGAGATGCTGTTCTGTTTCACGCACGACATCGAGATCGACTGGATGCTGCCCGGCGTCGCGCCCACCGGCAAGTACGTCGAGATTCCGCTGGTGGCGATCGTCAATTTCCGCGGCGACAAGCTCTATCACGAACACATCTACTGGGACCAGGCTTCGGTGCTGGTGCAGATCGGTCTGCTCGACCCGAAGAAGAACGGCCTGCCGATTTCCGGCGCGGAAACGGCCCGGAAACTCGTGGACGAGAACTTCCCGTCCAACATGCTGATGAAGAACTGGGCCAAGAGCGAAGGCAAGAGCTGACCCTCCGCGGATAACCCTTCACCGCAAAGGCGCGAAGGCGCAAAGGAAACGCGAAGGGAAGCATTGACAACGAACGGGTAATAAACTCAAACACATTCCAATTCAGAGGTGGGTTGTTTTCTGACCGGTTTTCATTCGTTTTTCTTTGCGTTTACTTTGCGCCTTCGCGCCTTTGCGGTTAGTTGGGTTAACAAGAAGTAAGAATTAACAAGAGGAGAGAACATGACGCAGGTCGAAGAAAAGGCGCTCGTGCGCAAAATGGCGTGGCGCGTGTTGCCATTCCTGCTGTTGACCTATCTGATCTGCATCATCGACCGGCTCAACGTCGGGTTCGCGGCGCTGACGATGAATGCCGAGCTCGGATTCACGGCGACGGCCTATGGCTGGGGCGCGGGCTTGTTCTTCGTGGGCTATTTCCTCGGCGAGGTACCGAGCAACCTGATCCTTTCGAAGGTGGGCGCGCGCGTCTGGTTCGCCCGCATCATGGTGAGCTGGGGCATCGTGGCGATGGCGATGGGTTTCATCGGCAGCGAGACCAGTTTCAAGTGGACGCGCTTCCTGCTCGGCGTCGCGGAGGCTGGCTTTTTCCCCGGCGTGATCTATTACCTGACGCTATGGTTCCCGGCGCAATACCGCGGGCGCATCTTCGGCCTCTTCCTGATCATCAGCCCGCTCAACAACACCATCGCCGCGCCCCTCGCCGGCCTGATTCTGAAATTCTTCGACGGCACCATGGGCTACCCCGGCTGGCGGTGGCTGTTTATCGTCGAAGGCCTTCCCTCGGTGCTGCTCGGCTTCATCACGCTGAAGGTGGTGATCGACCGGCCCGCCAACGCGCGCTGGCTGACCGATGGCGAGAAAAAGCATCTGTCAGAAACGCTCGAGCGCGAGGCTGCGACGCGCATGGAGACCAAGCACCTGACCATCTGGCAAACGCTCGCGAATCCGAAGGTCCTGTTGTTCGCGGTCGTCTACACCTCTCTCGCCATCGGCATCTACGGCCTGGCCTTGTGGATGCCGCAGATCATCAAGGGTATGGGCTTGAAGGATCCGCTCGATATCGGCCTCGTCATGGCCATCCCTTATCTGGTTGCGACCGTCTGCATGGTCCTGTGGTCGCGCCATTCGGACAAGACCGGGGAACGTGTCTGGCATTGCGCGGGGCCGCTGGCGCTGGCGAGCGTCGGGTTGATCTGCAGCGCATACGCCGGCGATCCGGTGCTCGCAATGGCCGCTATGACCGTGGCGGCGATCGGCCTCTATTGCTCGCAACCCGTGTTCTGGTCGATGCCGACCAGCTATCTTTCAGGCGTTGCGGCGGCGGGCGGAATCGCCTTCATCAACTCCGTAGGCAACCTGGGCGGCTTCGTCGGGCCGTTCGCGGTGGGCTGGCTCAAGGATCACTTCGGCGGCTTCCAGGCCGGCCTGATCTTCCTCTCGCTGTGCCTGCTGACAGGCTCGATCGTGGCGGTGATTGTGGGCCGCAGGGTCGCCCGGCTGCGCACCGCCGGGCAGCCGGCCTGACCATTCAACGCGGCTGGGCGGACTCGAGCGCATCGAGGTTGATACGCGCTTTCCAATAATCGGGATCGAGTTCAATGGCGTGCCGATAGGCGAGCTTTGCTTCCGCGAAGCGGCCGGTCTGCTGGTAGGCGTAGCCGAGATTGTTGGCGACGCGTGGCTTGCCGGGCGATTTCATCGCTGCATCTTCCCAGAATGCCACGGCCGATCCGTAGATCCGGTTTCGCTGCACCGTGGCGAAACCGAGCCCGAGCAACACCAAGGCCGTTACCGCACCGACCAGCCAGCGACGATTCGCGCGCAGAGATAACTTCTCCACACCGATGCCGACCGCGAAGAACACGCCGATCGACGCGATGTAGAGCTGGCGGTCGTTGGCGACGTCGAGCCTCGGCAGCAGCGAATTTGTCGGCAGCAGATGAAGAAAAAACCAGAGGACGGCGAAAGCCAGCCACGCGCGCCGGCGCAGATTGCGCAATCCGGCGACGACGATGACGATGATCGCGAGTATCTGCAACGCCTGGGTCGGCGAAAGTGCAGTCCTCATCGGCAGATCCGGATCGATATTCACGCGCCACGGCAGGAGCAGTTGCCCGGCGAGATAGCACACCGCGTTCGCCTGCATCAGCAGATTATCGATCACGCCCCGGGTGGAGAGGCTCACGTCGAGCAAATGGCGATAGGTCGGACTGGCGGCCATGACGAGCAACCCGCCGATCAACATCAGCCAGTGCCAGGTCTGGCGGCGCAACATCCGCCCTGCTGTGAACTGATACCGCGCGCGAACAGCATCCAGCAGCAGCAAAGCGAACGGCAGCGTGACAGCCGTTTCTTTCACCAGCAGCGCTGCGCCGAACAACCCCGCCGACAGTCCTCTCCAGGCTCGCGGACTCGGCGTCCTGTCCGCGTGCAACCACGCCAGCACGGCTCCGAGATAGAACAGCGCCATCAACGACACCGAACGACCGGAAACGTAAGTCGCGGCTTCGGTTTGCACCGGATGCAGCGCGAACAGCAACGCGCCCACAAGCGGCGCCCAGTCCGTGCCGGCTCTTTCCTCGCGCAACGCGAGCAGCAACCGGTAGACCAGCACCGCATTGATGGCGTGCACGAGGACATTGAAGAGATGGAAACCGAACGGTCCGGCGTCGACCGTCCAGTTCAGTGCATAGGAAATCTTTAGCAGCGGACGCATGCCGGGCATGGAATCCCGCCACGCCGCGAGAGAATGCACGGCCGGATTGTTGACGATGACGTTGTAGTCATCGAACTGGAAGATCCCGGTCAGCGCGTTGAAGTACGCCAGCAGCACCGCGACGGCCACGACCACGGGTGCGGTCGACTTAATGCGCGGCATGGGTGCCGGCTTCGTCGAAAGCGTTCTCGATGATGCCGATTGCATCCCACCAGCGGCTTTTCGCGTTCAGCATGACCAGCAGGACTTGCGCGCCCTCTTTGCGCGCCAGCGCGATCAGGCATTTGCCGGCACGGCTGGTATAACCGGTCTTTACGCCGATGGCGGGCGCGTAGCTCCCGATCAGGGCGTTCTTGTTCTTGAAGCGGAAGCGGCGTCTGCCGTCAGCAGTCGTGATTTCATCCTCGGACTTTGCAACAAGTTCGGCGAATTCCGGATGCGCCAGCGCTGCGTGTGCAATCCGGGCAAGATCGTTTGCGCTCGAATAGTGCTCCGCGGCATCGAGGCCGCAGGGATTGGAGAAATGGGTATTCCCCAGGCCGAGCGTTTGCGCACGCGCGTTCATTTTCGCGACGAAAGCCTCAACGCTGCCGGCCTTGAATTCGGCGAGTGCCGCACAGGCGTCGTTTGCGGAAGCAATCAAGGTCGCGGCCAGCAATGCCTCGACCGAGAGCTTGTCGCCGGTTTTGAGTCGGATTCGCGAACCCGTGGCCTGCGCGGCCGATTTGCTGACGGTGACGATCTGTGCCGGCCGGTAGTCTTCCAGCACCAGCAGCGCGGTCATGACCTTGGTCAGGCTGGCCGGGGGGAGACGCTTGTCGGCCTGACCGGCCCACAGATCGCGCTCGCCGATCTGCACCAGATAGGCGTCGGCGAGTTCCGGGAACGGATCGGTCGCGGCGGCCGCCGGAAAACTGGCGAACCAGCAGGCGAGGATACCAACAAAACGCCGACCGGCCCGCACGCGCGAAGATCAGAACTTCAGCAGTTTCTTGAGCGACTTCGCGCCTTCCTTGACCGTGTCGCCGACGCTCGGTTTGGACTCGGCCGCGGGTTTGGCTGCCGGTTCGGACTTCGCCTTGTCGTCAGCGACCTTCTTCTTCGCCAGATCGGCGCCGTACTTCTGGCAGACCTCTTTGTACGGCGAAGCCAGTACCGCGGTGTAATCCATGCCGGTGCAATTCTGCTGCGCGACCGCGCGGCCTTCCGCCGGGCAATTTTCAGAAACGAAAGGCCAGTCTTTCTTGTCCACCGCGGCCTTGCACAGCGGTGCGCTCAGCGTCGCCGGATCCGTGCCGCAGGCCTTCATGGCTTCGCGCCATTCCGGATACTTGCGACTGGCTTCCGAGAAACCCGCCAGGTCCCGCATCTGCTGTGCGACCTTGGCGGAGCGCGCACAGAAATCCGCTTTGCGATCCTTGCAATAAAGGGATTCCTCCGGCAGATTCGCGCCGCCGAAGATCATCAACGGCTGCAGGCTCTCGATCTGCTTGTCGCATTCCTTGGCGATCGCGGCTTTGCTCTGCGCCTGAACCGCATCGATCCTCTTGGCCGGATCTTCGTAAGTGCAATTGCCGATTTTCTTGCCGGAGATGGTCTGCGTCATATCCATGTCCCCTCCGGTCATCTTCATCGTGCCTTGGTAGCTGTCCCCGTTGTAGGTGACATCCCCCACGACAGTCATGGCGTTTGGCTTGGTGCAAACCATTTTCCAGGTGCTCTTGTTACCGGACTGCTTGGAGTCGACCATCTTGCAATCGCTGTCCCTGTCCCTGGCCACCGTTTTGGAAGGATCGCGATCGCCCTTGCCTTTGCAAACCTGCGAGGTGCGCGCCGGCATGGCCGGCATGCCGGGCATCTCCATTTTCATGGTGACTTCCCAAAGTTCATCGGGCCCCTCGGCAAACACGGTAGTGGCGGTGCAGCAAAGCGCAGCGAGGAAAGTTGCTATGGGCAGTGTTTTCATTTGGCGGTTTCCCGGACGAAAAAGTTGCGCAGATTCTTGCATATCCATGTTCTTGCATATCCATGGCCGGCTGCGAATAGCGCTTGCGACGCTGGACATTGCGAATCCGGATACTGTGCCGGACCGGCTGCAATGCGGCAAGAAAATCTTGCGGGATACGGCAAGCTGTATGCCGGCGTCAAAAAAAACGGGCGGGGAGATGCCCGCCCGAATTCCTGGCGTTCCTGCTTGCCGGTCATGCGGCTACTGCTTTTGCCCCGGCATCAACTGCAGAGCGCGGAACATCTCCTGCTGGATGACCGGCATGACATCCGCCATGTATACGCCCACCGTCCTCAGGCGCTGACGAGTTCGCCACGTGAGTAGTCCTCGAAAGCCTTCTGCACTTCCTCCCGCGTGTTCATCACGAACGGGCCGTAGCGCGCGATCGGTTCGCGGATCGGCTTGCCGTCGGCGAAGAGCAGTTTCGCGCCCGACTCGCCCGCTTCCAGTCTGACCCCACCGGCACCCACCAGCACGGCAAGAGATCCGCTCGCGATGTCGACGGGGCTGCCGTCTCGACCGGTGCCGCGCACCTCGCCTTCGTAGACATACACGAAGCAGGCATGCTCGTCCGGCACTTCGATCTCGAAGGCCGCATTCGCCTCGATCGCCACGTCGAGCAGGCGCACCGGAATCAGTGTGTCCGCCGCACCCTTCAAGCCGAAGCCTTCGCCGGCGATCACCCGCACGGTCGCTCCATTGTGTGATGCCGAGGTAATGCGCGAGGCCCTCACATCCTGGTAGCGTGGTGAAGTCATTTTCAGCTTGCCGGGCAGGTTCACCCAGAGCTGGAAACCGCGCAACCTGCCGTCGGCGCGCTCTGGCATTTCGGAATGGATGATACCGCTGCCCGCGGTCATCCATTGGACATCTCCGGCTTCGATCACGCCCTGGTTGCCCACCGAATCCGCGTGCTTCACCCGGCCTTCGAGCATGATCGTGACGGTTTCGAAGCCGCGGTGCGGATGCTCCGGAAATCCCGCTATCCAGGACTCCGGGTCGTCGGACCCGAATTCGTCGAGCATCAGGAAAGGATCGATCATATCCAGGGCGGGACTGCCGATCACGCGCTTGAGTTTCACGCCGGCGCCATCCGTGGCCGGCATGCCGGCGACTTTCTTGCCTATGTAACGCATCGTATTCTCCGCAAATAAGGGGTCTGACAGCAATCCGGCTTATGTGCGGCCGGACCGGCGGATTTTCAACTTGAAACGCCCGGCCGGCGAACTCGCACACGGCGGCTAAAGCTTGGCAGTTGACGCGCCGAAATACCAGGGAGAGCCGCCCCCTTACATTCCCGATCGAACCCGCAATGATGTTCCGGCGCCATGACCCTAGTTGAATTTCGCAATGCCTACTACCGCGGCTGGTTCGCCGCCCGCGCCCGCCGTCCTGCGCCGGAGCCCGACATGATCGAAGAGCATATCTTCATCGATATGGGTTTCGCGCAGGGCAAACTCAGCAGCGGGGGGCCACTCAAGCTGTGGAGCAAAAGCATCGAACCCGGGATGCCAGCCAAGCTGGACATCGAAGTCAGGCCGGACTACCCGGTATTCTCGACGCGTCCCGGGCAAGAGCCCTCGATGGCGGGCCGCGACGAGCACCGGCCGGCGCGCAAATACGCGGATGAAGAAGAGATAGTGCCGCCGGCCGAATCCGCCGCTGAAGCATTCACTAGCGGGGACGCCGATGTGGAAGACAAGGGAACACTTGAAGCGCAGCAGGAAAAACGCAATCCACAACTGCCGGAGAAAAAGCCGCAGTACAAGTTACCCAGCCGACCCGCCTACTCGTCCGGCAAGCGCAGGGCCGCGCGCTTTGCGCGCTAGGGGCTAGGGGCTAGGGGCTAGGGGCTAGGGGCTAGGGATTGGACCGTCTCAAACGAGAAGCTTCAAGAACTTCGACCTCGTTTCTGTCGTTTTGCTCAACAAATCATTGCATGGCATCGTGTAGGAACTACGTTTCTCCCTAGCCCTTAGTCCCTGCTTCTCCTCTAGCCTCTCGTTCCTTCCCTATCTCGTATCCCCGCCGTTGACCTTCTCCCTGATCGCATAGATCAGTGCGCGGATATACTTCATGGACGCCGCATCCGGCGATTTCCCGGCAAGCTTCCAACGCCTCGCCTCGTAGAACAAGCAGGTCCTGAGTTCAGTCAGCGAACCCGGTCGCTTTGCCTGCGCGACCTCGGCGCATTTCTCCACCGATCCCCAATACTTGAATCCATCGAAAGTCAGCGCAAACGGCTCGATGCGCGTCCAGACTTCCTTGAACGAGGGAATGTCGGCGGGAGTGAGTTCGGAATTTCCGACGTCCTGGGTCATGGCGATAGTCGCACGGCATTAGAATATTCTGCTTGCCGATGCAAGGATTGCGCCGGACACTTCATCTGCTTCATGGCAATCACAAAATCATCAAGGGTCCGCCTCCCTGTTGTCGCGACCCGACGACAACGCATGCACAAATGAGCCGCCAAGCGACTCACAGGACCTCCTGCAGGAATTGCAGGATCGCCACCTCGTCACGCCGCAGCGCCGGGATCGGCCGGCGGCGGCGATTCTGGCGTGGCGAAACGTTCGCGGACGGGCCCGGGACGAGCCCTTGCAAATAAGCATGGACCAGCGCGGGATGAACGTAGTACTTGCGGCACACTGAGCGCGTATTGCCGAGTCGCTCCGCGACTCCATCGATCGCACGAATGATGTTGCGTTTCGCCTCGCGTTGCGTGGACGCCGCACCCATCTCGCGCAGTTCCACGCCGGCGAGCATGGTGCCGCCCCAGGTGCGGAAGTCTTTCGCGGTGATATTGCGACCGCAGATTTCACGAAGATAGGCATTCACGTCGTCGGATGTGACCGTTTCCCGCTTGCCGGCACCATCCAGATACTGGAACAGCTCCTGGCCAGGCAAATCCTGGCAGCGTTGTACGACGCGCGCGATGCGCCGGTCGGTTACGGATACCGCGTGCTGCACGCCGCTCTTGCCACGGAAGCTGAAGCTCAGTCTGGAGCCGTTTACCTGCACGTGCTGCATGCGCAGCGTGGTCAGTCCGTAGGAGCGGTTCTCGCGCGCGTACTCGTCGTTACCGACGCGGATCAGCGTCTTGTCCAGCAACTGCACGACGGTGGCGAGGATCTGGCGCCGGCTGAGTTCCGGCGCGCGCAAATCGCGCTCCGCACGCTCGCGAATGGCGGGCAGCACTTCGCTCAACTCGAGCATGTGACGGAACTTCGACTGGTCGCGCGCATCGCGATAGCGCGCATGGTAACGGTACTGCTTTCTGCCGCGGGCGTCGCGCGCCGTGGCCTGGATGTGGCCTTTCGGATCGGGGCTGATCCAGACGTCGGTCCAGGCCGGGGGAATGACCAGAGAGTTGATGCGGCGGCGCTCGTCGGGATCGCTGATGCGCACACCGCCGGGCCCGAGGAAAGTCCAGCCCTTGCCTGCACGCCGCCGGGTAATGCCGGCCACGCCGTCGGTCACGTAGTTGAGTCCGGCACGGCTGGCCGCCTTGCGATGCTCGATAGTGCGCGATGAGGCGATCGGACGCTTCCTCCCGGGTTCCGGTGCCGCACACGATATGCCAAGGTCAACTCCGGTGGCAAGCGCGACAACTTCGCGCCCCCCGGATCCCGGACCTGCGGGCCTTGCGTGGCCTACTTGCCCAAGTTCAGGAACTGCTTGCGATAGCCCACGACCCGGACCAGGTATTGCCGGGTTTCTTCATGGGGCAGGCCGGTCCGCAGCTTCTCGTAGACGCCGGGGGGCTCGAGACCATTGATGCTGTTGACGGCCGCAACCTTGTCCCTGGAGAAGGCTTTCAGGACGTTCGACGGGCCGGTGTTGTACGCGGAAATCACGCAGTACTCGCGCGATGTCGCATTGGTCACGTAGTCGAGTTGTTTGGAAGACAGAACGCCGAGATAAGCCGTGCCGAGTTCGATGTTGTTTTCCGCGTCGAACAGATAGTCCTTCGTGGGCATTTCGTCGCGACTCTTGACGGTGCGATAGGCTTCACGCCCGCCGCTCGAAGGCACCAGTTGCATCATTCCGTACGCCGGCGCCGGACTCACGGCGAACGGATTGAAATTGCTCTCGGTGCGAATCACCGCGTAAACGAGGCTCGGGCTCACCTTGTACTGCGCGGCGTACTTGCTCACGATGTCCCGATACTTCTCGGCCTGTCTGTTCTGAAAGTTCGCCACCATCGCGACCGTGACGTACAGCGCATCCTTCGCGCCCTCCTGCACATCGACTTTCCGGGTCGTTGCCTGCTTCTCCAGCAGGTAGTCCGCGAAGCTCTCGGCTTGCGCCGGTGTCGCGATGGATTTCCCGCGCTGATCCTGCACCAGTCCCAGAAGATAAGGTTCCCTGGCACCGCTGAGGGTGACGGATTTGTCCGAAAACAGATCGACTGCCCGCGGATCATCCGGCGTCAGCAGCGTGGTCACGATTGCGTTCTTGAGGCTGCTCCGCGGGTCCTTGTCGTCCACCGTTTCCACGGTGACCGTGCCGGCGTCGAAGTCGACGATTGCGCGGCTCTTGTAGTTTTGCGTGTACTTGATGTAACTGGTACGGCTGGGCAGTTTCGTTTCCTTTTTCCCCCAGTTGCGGTTGACGTTGCCGGTAAGCACTGACACCAGATTGTCGTAGTCGCGCTTCAACCCGCGGAGGTCGCTGATCATGACCTGCGGGTCGCGTTCGTAGAGCTCGGCCCGGCGCTTGAGGCCCTCGCGGATGGCGGCCTCGCGATTGTCGGACTTGGCAATGTCGGCGATGGTTCTTGCCGTCGGGGTCCTGGCGACCGCGACGGCACGATCGGCGGAGTCCAGGGTCTTGTCGAACGACTGACAACCCGGCAGCAGTAGGCAGGCAACGCCGGTCAGGATGGCTTTTTTCATGCCGGCATTCTAGAGACATCGGCAATCCCTGCCCATAGCGAGCCGCAATCAAAATCAGCCGCCGATTTCCCTTAGGGAATCGCAACCTGTCTCACGGCTGATCCGGCGATGCAGACTTCTGTTTGCTGTACGTGTCGTAATCCTTGTTGGCCGTCTCCATGCATCAAGCCCGGTCAGCGCTTTCGAGGATCTTCTGGCACTCGTTCTGCCGCCAACCTGCTGCCGACTCGTATATCTGCCTGCCGCTGCAAGCAGCCAGAACAAGTGCTGAAACCAGGATTGCCAAGCTCGAGCGTGAAGCTGTGAATTTCATTCGCGTTCCTTTTCCCCGTTCCGGACACACCGAGAGCGTCGCTTTCATGCCTTTGCGCGGATCGGACCGATGGTCTTGCGCAGCAGGATTTCGGAGTGTCCGGCGATGATGAAGTCGGTCAATTCGCCGACCCGCTGGTAACCCGTCTTTGCGTAAAAGCGCTGCGCCTCCTGATTGAAGTCCGACACACAGATGAATACATTCGGTGTCTCGCGGAAAATGCGCTGCTCGGCGTGTTCGATGAGGGCTCTGCCGACACCGCGACCACGAAAATTGCGCGCCACCCCGAGGAGCTGAATGTAGCCGACGAACGCGCCCTGCATGCTGATCATCAGGAATCCGGCGGGCTCACCGGCCACTTTCGCCAGAAAACGCTCTTGCGAAGCGTTGCTCAGAAAATGAAGGCTGCGTTCATAGCCGGTGCCAAGCGTAACCCACGGCTCGGACCCGGCCATGATCCTCGCCGCCCATTCGGCGTCGGTCGTGGACTGGAATGGCTGGATTTCGGTTTTTGACATCGATTGCCGGCGATCAGTCAATCAAGGCAGGACACCAACGGCAGGAGAAAGTCATTCTTCCTTTATTCTATGCAGCGGGCCATAGCATGCATCGAGATTCGGATCCCGACATACGGCGTGTATCGACCTGGAGGAGTGAAACAGGATATAGACCGTATTCTCCTGGCCGGTGCTGTCTTCATCCGAATCTGCGCAGTCCTTTCCGCTGTAGTCTCTCACGATCTTCAGCACCATCTTGAAGAATCCGTTCTGATCCGGCGAAGAAGCGATCGAATAGGTGTTATCCGTTTTCTCGGTGCCGCTCTCCACATAGAGCGTGCCATCGGGCCGGTAGTCATAGACTTCCGTACAGGCGTTCTCGGCCCGGGTCCAGGTCCACTTGCCCACGATGTCTGACGATTCACCTCCAGCATGCGCAGATGAGGCCATGACAAAAACAACAGCAAGAAAAATTGCGGTTTTCATACGGCTCCTCGAAATTCGGTCTCGTAAAGTTTCAGGAACTCGTTGAGCTTGCCCATCTTCACATTGTAGGTGCGGTGATCGACGATCATGGTTTTCTCCTTACGAAAAATCCTGAACCACGGAGGACACGATTCAGGAACGCCGCGTCTTCCGCCTTCAGACTGGTTGCGGCCTGATGTCCCTGTACCGAGGGAATCTCGATGAACTGCGCGCCGGGTATCTTGGCGGCGGCGGCGCGAGCGGCTTCCGCGGGATTGAACAGATCGAGCGGCGGGGCGAGAACCAGCGTCTTTGCCTTGATCGAAGCCAGAGCGGCGTCGGTGTCGCCCTCGAAGCCCGTCGTTGTTCCCACGTCGTGCGCTTCGTAGGCCCACGACTGATACAGGTAATCGTGTGCATCGAAGCCGTTTGTGCGGTTTTGCGCGCGGATTTTTTCGAACCACAGATGCGCCTCGGCACAATCCGGCAGGAATTCCGCAAGCGCAGCCGGTGTCCGGCTCAACAACACCGTCATCAAACCGGTGTAGGCACGCCAGCCTTTCTCCGGTACGGCGCTGAAACCGTCGCCGGTCCAGGCCGTATCGGCCATCAGGCAGGAACGCGCCGTCTCGGTCACCAGCACCGCCCAGGGAGATGTTCTCGCCATCGGCGTCATCGCCACGCAGGCGTGCATGGTCAGCGGGTGACTCACCGCCCATTGCAGGGCCTGCATGCCGCCCATCGAGGCACCGATGACCGCCTGCAGGCGGGAAATTCCGAACTGCCGAGTCAACAGGCGGTACTGGCTCTCGACCATGTCGCGGATCGTAAAACGCGGGAAACGCATCCCCGGCTGGTGCTCGCTGTTCGATGGAGATGTCGAGAGACCGTTGGAGATTGGGTCGGCTGCGATAATGAAGCAATGCGCGGGATCGAGAGCCTTGCCCGGTCCGATCAGGAAATCGAGCCGGTGGTGGTTGCCGGTCAGAGAGATGCAGACCAGCACGGCATTCGATTTCTCGCGGTTGAGCTCGCCGTGGGTAACGTAGGATTGCCGGTAGTCGCATATGGTTTCGCCCGACTCCAGCTCGAAATCGCCAAGCTCCGCGATGCGGTGCTCCGCGTCGATCTGCCCAGTAGCCAGTGGCGGATGGTTAAACCGGATCATGCTGTCTACGCCCAACACAGAGGCACAGAGGAATGGATTTCTGTATCGATTTGAGCGATGTCACACCGAAATTCGATAGCTGCTCAGAGTTGCGGATTTCCAATTTCATTCGCTCTTTCTTTCTCCGTGTTCTCTGTGCTCTCTGTCTCTTAAGGTGAAACACTTACGGCTGAAGCTGCTGTGTTGGGTTTACACTTAGTCAAACATGACGACAGTGCGAATGCCTTCGCCGCGGGCGAGAGAGGCGAAGCCGTCGTTGATCTGATCCAGCCTGATGCGGTTCGTGATCAGCTCATCCAGTTTGAGCCTGCCCTTGAGATATTCATTGGCGATCCATGGGAAGTCGCGGCGGGGGCGCGCGTCGCCATAGCTGGAGCGCACGATGCGTTTCTCGCCCATCAGCGCACCCCAGCGGAAGCTGACGTCCTCGTTGACGTTGATCTTGCCGAGCCAGACGACTTGCCCGCCCGGGCGCACCGCTTCGACGGAGAATCGGAAAGTACTCTTGTTGCCGGCCGCTTCGAACACATAGTCCGCACCGCGACCGATGGTCAGCGCCTTGATCTGGTCCAGGGCGTTTCCAACCGAGCCGTCGACGGTATGCGTGGCGCCGAACTGCACGGCACGATCGAGCTTGGCTTTGCCCACGTCAACCGCGATGATCCTGCCGGCATCCGCGAGCTTCGCGCCCTGCAGGACGTTCAACCCGACCGCGCCGCAACCGATCACGACCACATTGGCTCCGGCCTCGACTTTCGCCTTGCGTACCGCTGCGCCAACGCCGGTCATCACCCCGCAGCCGATGATACAGGCGCGATCGAACGGGATCTCCCGCGGGATCGGGATCGCACCGGATTCGGGCACGACCGTATACTCCGCGTGCGTGGACGTCACCGAGTAATGATGGACCTGGTCGCCGTCTCGTTTCATGCGCGAACGTCCGTCGAGCAGAAAGCCTTTCGGCTGGTTGCGTGCGAAGGGCTCGCACAGGATAGGCAAATCGCGTTCACAGTAGAAACAGTGTCCGCAATGCGGATTCCAGGAACAGATGACGTGATCGCCGATTTTGACCTGCGTCACATCGCTTCCGACTGCCTCGACAAAGCCGGCCCCTTCATGGCCGAGCACGATCGGCAACGGATAAGCCAGCGATCCCTGGATGACTTCCAGATCGGTATGGCAAAGCCCGCTGGCCTTGACCTTGACCAGAACATCGGTCGGAGACAACGGCGCCATCTCGAGCGTGTCGAGCGTCATCGGCTCGTTGACTTTGTTCAGTACTGCTGCGCGAAACTTCATTCTCTCTCGCTCTCCACCTTTAGTTTGAGCCACGGGGGATTCTGTGGCTAACCGGCCTGGCTCCCGTCGTGGGCAAGGAGCAGGTCGAGCAGCTTTGGATGAAACGACAGACCGAGCAGTCGCTGCGCGAAGGCACCGGCGGCGATCTCGGACAGACTGGAAAGGCCGGAAGTCCAACTCCACGGACCGATGCTGAAAAGTCGTACCCGATGCCGCCGGCTCAACGGCGCGCTGCCGTGCGTACAGTCGAAGTGATGATAGAGCTCGTGTGCCAGAAATACCGGTGCCGTTCGGTGAATGCCGAGGCGGTCCTGGGCGCCTTGTTCCGAGACCAACCGGTCGAGCCGCCGGATCGCCGGCAGATAAAGCGTGATCGACGGCGAGCGCGTCCGATACTCGGCATGGACGATCGTGCTGCCGAATCCGGCCTCGTTTTCGCTGTGGATCACCGGCACATTGCAGCGCGCCGCGATGTTCATCGGATCCGACCCCCATAGATCGCGAGTCCGATCGGCCAGCGAGCGCCCGTCTTCGAGAGCGGTCTCGACCAGCGCGGCGCGGCGTTCAATTGGTATGCGCCGGTACTGCGGATCTTCACGCAACTGCAGCAGGCCCAGCGCCCACGGTGCGGCACTCCAGCCGGGGCCGGAATCCTTCACAGCCCGCGCGCTCCCTGCATGCTGATCAGCACGACCGGCGCCTCCGGCGGCAGGCCTTCGAGTTCGCCGCGGCTGATCGCGATTGCCTGGTCGAGTGCGGTGATGCCGGAAAGGTCGACGATGCGACGGCCCGCAACGACGAACATGTCCGGCGCAATGACGCTATCGCCGTTGTAGATCGTGACCGACTCCCACAGACTGCGCAGTTGCTGCAGGCCATCGGACGCGCTGGCCTGTCTCACGACGCCATCGCTGCGCTGGATGCGGATCACGCCTTCGCGATCAACGGCACGCACCGGGGTGCGGCGCGTGGTGAAAATGTGCCATTTGCGCTCTTTCACCTCCGCCTGGAACACGCGCACACCGTCGGTGGCCGCGGCAAGCTTGACGGTCTCGGTCGTCAGCCCCATCGATGTGGCCGCAATACCCGCCGCCTCTTCTTCGCTGACCTGCTTGCGCAGGTCCTGCGCGCGCATTTCCGAAGCACCCATGGCGGTGGCACGCACGCGCTGCATCTGCGGATCGACCTCGATGACGACTTCGACGTTCTCCGGCGCGGCGCCGAGCTTGACCGCGGCATCGAAGGCTTCGCGCTTGATGCGCTGAAGATCTTCCGGGCCTGGATTGGGAATCACGCGCTCGATGGTCTCGCGCACCAGTGCGAGCGCCACGCCGATGGAAGAAATCACTTCGGCGTCTCGCGAAATGTTGAAGTCGAGCTTCATGGTTTCGGCGACGAAGGGGATCAGCGATGCCGCGCCGCCGCCCTCGCCGACCAGCACGGCCTGGTCGCGGTCGAGCTTGTATTCTTCGACCAGGTCTTCGACGACGCCAGTGACCTTGGCCGCCGCTTTCACCAGCACACGACGCGCCGCTTCCTCGATGGTCGATCCGATGCGTTGTGCCAGGGGTGCAAACGCGCGGCGCGCCGATTCGGCATTGCCGTGCGCGTGCCAGCCGGGCTTCGCGTAGCCGAGAATATTGGCCGCGCAGGTGTTGGTGAGCGCATAACGCTCGCCGTTCGAACAGCGGATCGCGAGGTAATCGTCCGGATCGCCGTCCTTCGGCCGGAACAGTTCGATCCGCGGATCGACGATGTCTTCCGCCTTCGCGAACGCGGCGTAGTGCAGGCCGGCGATATGCGCGCTGCGCGGACCGACGTCATGGATGTCGTTGCCGCGCACGCGCACCATGCTGCCGCCGGCGATGCCGATCACGCGCACGTCCAGCGAATTGACGTAGGTGTCGTGGCCACCGACGCGCGCGTGCTTGATGGTCGGCCTGCCGTTGCGGATTACCCCGATGTTGGTGCTGGTGCCGCCGACCTCGAAATAGATACCATCGGAAACGCGCAAATACATCAGCGCGCCGGCCACGCTCGCTGCCGGCCCGGACAACATGGTCACCACCGGACGCCGGCGCATTTCCTGCACGTCCATCACGCCGCCGTCGCCGCGCATGATCATCAGCGGGGCGGCGATGCCAGCTTCGCGCACGGCCTCTTCGGTCATGTTCGCCGTGCCGATCATCTTCGGCAGGATGCTCGCGTTGATGACCGCGGTGCGAGTGCGCGTGGTCAGGCCGTAGAGTTTGGTGATTTCGTGGCCGCCGGTCACGGCCAGGCCGAGTTCCGTGGCAATGCGTATCACCAGTTCTTCGGCGCTCTGGTCATCCACGCCGAACGCGCTGCTGGCCACGACGACCTGCATGCCTTCATCTCGCAGGGCCTCCAGCGTCTGGCGCACCAGCGCTTCATCCAGCTTGTCGGTGGTGATGAAACGATGCGAAGGCCGCAGGAAGCGTCCCGGCGCGAGTTCGATGTCCTTGACGTTGCTTTGCCCGCGTGCCAGCACCGATTCGACACGGCTCGCCATGCCGATGACGCCGACGGCGGCAACATCGCCCTCCAGCAAGGCGTTGGTCGCCTGCGTGGTCGAGTGCGCCAGGAACACCACGTCCTTCGGGTCCACCTGCGAGCGCTCGAGCACGTTGCGGAAGACTTCCACCACGCCGGCCGCGACACCGCGCACGTCGCTGTGTGTGGTCAGCACGGAATAACGCCCGACGACTTCGAAGCCGGCGTTATCGATCAGCACCGCCTTGGTGAAAGTCCCGCCGACGTCGATGCCGATGCGGTAGGTTTTACGTTCACTCATCTATCGAGTCCACTCAGCCGAACATGTAGTAGCAGATCGCCGAAGTGATGACGACCATCAGGCATCCAAAGGGCAGCGCCGTTTTCAGGAACTGGCCGTGAGGTACCTTGGTATAACCGATGGTCCACAGCGTCCAGGAATTGGTCGGGTCGCAACTGCCCTGCATGACCGTCGGACCAAGCCATAGCGCGTACAGATACAACACGGGGATCTCGTTGTTGGACAGGATGATCGCCAGCAGCGCCGCGCCGGTGCCCACCACGACCAGCGGGCCGCGGTAGATGCTGCCAATGCCGCCCAGCACCGCGAAGAAGATTGCGGCGTGCAATGTGGTATGGGGCAGGATCGGATCGAAGATCGGCCGCAAGGCGCCCGCGATCTGGGGCATCTGTCCGGCCACGATGATCATGCCGCAGATCGTCCACAGCGCGGCGATGGTGGCGATGTCGGGAAAGGCGTCGTAGAAAGTCTTGTTGAACAGGTTCAGCGTGCCCTGGAAGCTGCGGCCTCTGGCGGTGAGTGCGAGGGCGAGCACGATAGATAACAGGAAAGTCGGGATGATCTGCCACTTGAACACCATGATCATGAACACCGGGAACACCGGCACCAGGTAGGTGTAGTAAGGCGTGCGCTTGCGCGCCACCGGAGCGGTCGTGTCCACCGAAGCGGCATGGCGAACGCCCAGCTTGCGCAGGTTGATCCAGATCATCAGCCAGGCAATGAGGATGTAGACCGCCATGCCGATGAAGAAATAAGTCAGCCAGGGTGCTTCGTACTTGATGCCGGGAAACAGCTTCTCGAACGTGCCGAACTGCACCAGGTTCACGAATGCGCCGGCACCCACGCCCATGGTGAACACCGGCGCGGCGACGCGCGCGGGAATTCCCTGGCTCAGCATGATCGGCAGCGCAATGACGCCGATGGCGATCGCCGCACCGACGCCGTACATCGAAGTGAACAGCAGCGCGGTGACCAGGTTGATAGTCATCGCCGTTACGATCGGCCGGTCGCCGGTCAGCTCCACCGCCGAGCGGATCACGCTCTCGGCAATGCCGGTCTGGATCAGTACCTGCGCGAACCAGGCACCGAATACGATAATGATGACTGCAGAGGCATAGGCCACTCCGCCGCCTTGCAGGATCTTGGCCTGGATATCGTTGATACCGATGCCTGCCAGCAGTGCCCAGACGATGGCGAGCAAGAGCAGCATGATGATCGGGCTCTGGCCGCGCACGATGGCGGCCACCACGATCAGGAACGCGACCAGGAGCAATATGCCGGTGAGCATTTCCTTTCCCCCTCTATTTTTATGATGTTTCCCAAGGCATGACCGCCCCTACATTAGTTATCGGCGTTGCGGCGGCGGGCTGGTTTGCCCTTCGATGGGTCAGTCCGGCGCGCCAGGCACGGCAGTGTAATGTTCGACGGCAGGAAAGGGATCGTAGAAATGGTGCAGCAACTGCTTCCATTTCTGGTAGCCGGACGAACCGCGAAATCCTATTGTGTGATCCTCCAGCTTGTCCCAACTGACCAGCAGGATGTAGCGATTGGCCGCTTCCATGCAACGGCGCAGTTCGTGCGAGCGGTAGCCGCCCATCGTCGAGATGATGCGCTGCGCCTGGCGAAATGCGTCCTCGAACTCGGCTTCGCGCCCGGGGATCACGTTCAGGATGGCGACCTCTAGGATCATAGGGGCTAGGGGCTAGGGGCTAGGGGCTAGGGATTGGAGACTTGCAGTTAGGGAAGTTGCGATTTTTTCACTGAAGCAAAATGAAATAGCATCAACCCCTAGCCCCTAGTCCCTGCATTTCCCCTAGCCCCTTGTTACACCTTGTCCGTTCCGCGGTAGAGGATCTTGTTCGCTTCCTCGGTGATGCGCTTGTGTTCGGCAACTTCCTGCGCGCCGAGATCGATGCGCGGCACGGGCTCGTAGTCGAAGTGATGATACTCATCTTTTCCACGCACCAGCGTGGCGTAATCTCTCGGCCCTTCGGTCTGGCGCACATAGGTCGGCACATAACGGATGGCGAGGCCCAGGCGGCGGTAGTGCGCGCGATTCGGCTCCGAGCCATGCACGATGCGCACATGATGCAGAGACATTTCACCGGGCTCGAGCGTCAGGTCCACGGCTTTGTCGCCCTGAACTTCCACCGCGACTTCCTGCCCGCGGGTCAGCAGATTGTTCTCGGCAAAGGTATCCCTGTGCGGCAACTGGTCCTTGAGATGGGTACCGGGCACGACGCGCATCGCGCCGTTGGGAAGGTCGCTCACCGTCAGCGCGACCCAGGCGGTCACGATGTCGGGATGCGAAAGACCCCAGTAGGTCGAGTCCTGATGCCAGGACACATAAGCCGGATCATTCGGCTCCTTGATGAAGAAACTGGTTCCCCAGACGAGCAGATTGGGGCCAAGGATGTCTTCGACCGTATCCAGAATCCGTGGATGCCGGATCAACTGGTTGGCCCACTTGAACACCATATGCGGCTTGTTGCGATACGGTGTCTTCATGATCAGGCCGCGATCGAATTCGAACGTCTCGATCTTCTCCCGGTACGCACCGGCCTCCGCCTTGGAAATCACACGCACAGGAAAGTGGTAACCGTTGCGTCTGAACGCTTCCACCTGCGCCTCCGTCAGGACCTTGTAAACCTCGCCGGCGGCGGCTTGCTGCGCGGTGCTCATGAATTTCTCCCGTTCAGGAAAAAAGTCGCAGAGGCCTTAAGCCTCCGCGACCGACTTGCTACTGCGCGAAGCTCAGGGAAGTTGATAACCCTTCTTCCCCACCCGGATCTTGTAGAGGCTCTTGCCCGAGGTCAGATACAACAGATTGGAGTCCGCCCCACGGCCGAAGCCGACATTGGTGGGCAGCTCTTTGCCGGTGGAAATATAAGCCAGCTCCTTGCCTTGCGCGTCCAGCACCTGCACGCCCGGACGATACTCGCAGCGCGAAGCCAGCCAGATGTTGCCTTCGGAATCGGCAACCATGCCATCCGGACCGCTGCACGGCTTGTCGCGCGCCGTGTAGTCGATCAGCACGCGGCGGTTGCTCAGGCTGCCGTCGGCGGCCACGTCATAGGCCTGCAACTGATGATGGCCCTGCAGCGGCTTCTCGCCTTCCTTCAGGTTCTGGAACTCGAACCAGCCGTTGTCGTTGCCGATGATATACAGCGTCTTCTGGTCGGGTGAAATCAGCACTCCGTTGCACTTGCCGCAGTCGGTCGCCACGCGCGTCACCGTGCCATCCGGATCCAGGCGGTATACCGCGAAGCCGTCCTGATAAATCGGCTCGTGACCGAGATAACGCGGATCGGAGAAATAGATGCGGCCCTTTTCGTCGATGGTAATGTCGTTCAGCGCATTGTAGGGTCGACCGTTGTATAACCCGGAGAGGATATAGGTCTTGCCTGTCTTCATGTCGGTCTTGACCAGCATGCGGCCGCCATAGTCCGCACCCAGCGCTGCGATCATGTTGCCCTCGCGGTCGAACTTGATGCCGTTCGACATGCCGCTCGGCGAACGGAAAATCGAGGATTCGCCGTTCTTCGGGTTGTACTTCCAGATATTGCCGGCCTGCAGATACTTGCCGGACGGGTCCTTGCAGAACTTGGTGAACGTGATGTCGCTGAAATAGATCATCCCGTCGTGACCCGCCGCGACCCCTTCGGTCAGCGCGCAACCGCCGTCGAATATGAGTTCGAGTCTGGCGCCGGCGGGAACCAAGGCGGGATCGCCGGTCGGGGCCGGGAACGTAGCCGGATCGGCCGCATACGCCGCCGTGGACATCGCGAGAAACGTGCCGAGAACGGCCGCGCCGCGTTTAATTGAATCGCGTTTGAACACATTCAGGGTTTCCATGCATCTCCTCCAAGAGATTCCCGAGTGTTTGCCACTCGTTTATGTGTATGACGGACGGTGCTGCCTCGTATGCCCCCTCACCCGACGCGAAGCATGCGGACCGTCGGCGCAGACCTCCCGGCAAGATTTCAACCGGTAACATATGTGCGGCCGCACACTAACCTTCGCGGCCCTTGTTCATATATAAAATCAGGTTTCAAATATAAAAACAGGAGGTCCGCTTGTCAATACGAAAATCGCCGGAAGAAGCGCGCTACTCCGCCCCCGCCCTTGAGAAGGGCCTGGACGTGCTCGAACTGCTGGCGGCCGAACCGCATGGGCTGAACCTGCAGGACATCGCGCGCCGCCTCGGTCGCTCGCCGAACGAGTTGTTCCGCATGCTCGACGTGCTGGTGCGTCGCGGCTTCCTGGCCCGCCAGCCCGACGCGACTTATTTGCTCACGCTGCGATTGTTCGAGCTGGCCCACCTGCATCCACCGGTGGATCGTCTGCTAGATTGTGCGATGCCGCACATGCAGGAACTCGCCCGCGGCACGGGCCAGTCGAACCATTTGTGCGTGCATCACGATGCGCGGCTCGTGGTTCTTGCGCGGGCCGAATCGCCGGAGCCGATGAGTTATTCGGTGCGCCAAGGTTCGCATTTTCCATTTCACGACGATCGCGTCTCGGCTCGCGTGATCACAGCCTTCCAGCAAGGCGCCCGGCGCGAACAGTTCCTCGGCGAGCTGGTTGGCACGGGTCGCAACCGCGATGCGCGCCGACGCAGCCTGGACAAGCGCCTGGAGGAAATCCGTAAACGCGGCTACGACGAGGGTCCGAGCGACACCGTCAGCGGTGTGGTGGACATCTGCTTTCCGATCTTCGATCACTTCGGCGCGGTCGCGTCGCTCAACATCGTCTACATGCGCCATCGCGATACCAAGCTGTCGGTGCCGGTAGCGCGCGAGAAGCTGCGCCAGAGCACTCACACAATTTCGAAGTCACTCGGATGGGCGGGGTCGAAGGACAGGGACGCCGACGATATTCGGGTTTTGCTGAGTACCGCCGCTACCCGACGACTTCCACCTGGGCGTTGAAGAAATAGCCGGCGCCGCGTTCGGTGCGGATCAGATTCGGACGGCTGGGGTCGGATTCGATCTTGCGGCGCAGCCGCAGGATCTGCACGTCGATGCTGCGGTCGAACACGTTCTCGTCGTTGCCGCGGCTCAGTTCGAGGAGTTGCTCGCGGCTGAGGATGCGTTCGGGAGCGCCCAGAAAAGCCGCCAGCAATGCAAATTCCGCATGGGTCAGTTCGACGCGCTCGCCCTCGTTCGAGGTGAGCCGTCGCGAACGCAAATCGAGCTCCCAGCCGCCGAAGCGGAAAGCCTGCGGGGCACGCCCTTCCATGTATGGAAACGGATGCGCCTGCGTTCGGCGCAGGATCGCACGGATGCGTGCGAGCAGTTCGCGCAGATTGAACGGTTTGGTCAGATAGTCGTCCGCGCCGAGCTCCAGGCTCATGATGCGGTCGACGTCGTCCTTGCGGCCGGTGACAATGATGATGGGGACGCTCGACGTCTCGCGCAGTTCGCGCGCGAGGTGCATGCCGTCCTCGGACGGCAGCTTCAGGTCGAGCAGGATCAGGTCGACGACCTCGTGCGCCATGGCATCGCGCATGGCGGCACCGTCGGCCGCGCCGGTCACGCGCATGTCGTAATCGTTCAGATAGTCGGCGACCATCTGACGCAGGTCGGCATCGTCATCGACTACCAGGATGTGTCGGGGGATACTCATGCCTGAAGAATAGGTTCTTTGTAGTGCTTGCGGCCTGCAACGACAGGCAAGATTAGTATAGCGACGTGCGGGCCGGGCGGAGTTTCAAATTGAAATATTGGCGGCTCGTCGGGCGGGCGACCAAACCCACCGGACGGCCGAAAACTGCAGACATGATCGAAGTTCTGGTGGTAGACGACGACGCGCTGATGCGTGGACTGCTCGCCGAATGGCTGAGTGATGCGGGCTATCGCGTGCGCCAGGCCGAAAACGGCGCAAACGCGCTGCAGATACTGCACAGCCGGCCCGCCGGCCTGCTGATTACCGACATGGACATGCCCGGCCGCGATGGCGCCCAGACCCTGGACGAAGCGCGCCGCATGCTGCCAGGACTGCCGGTCATCGCCATTTCAGGCGGTGCCCGCGACGGAAGGCAGAACTGGGCCGCGACCGCACTGAAGCTCGGCGCGGCGAAGGCTCTTGCCAAGCCATTCGAACGGCGGGACCTGCTGGCGGCCGTCGAGGAAGTCCTGCCGCGGGACAAATCCGGCGCGGTGCACATGTGAACGATCTCTCCATTGCGCCCGACGCGCAGGATCCGCGGTTGCAACCAGGCAAACCGAGCGCAGGTTCGCGCATCGATTTCCATCTCGCGCTGCGCATTGCGGGGACGCTGATGGTCGTCGTGACGGCAAGCGTTCAGCTCTACGACATCCTGCGCAGGCTGGACATCGTTGTCGAAACGGCCGAGCAGAGCTACGCCAGTCTTTCGCGAACCCTGGCCGAACAGACGCGCAGCGCGGCGCAGGCTGTCGACGTCGTCGTGCAGGACACCGCGACCGTCATGCAGATGACGCGGTTGCGCGCCGACGACCCGCAAATTCACGAGCGCCTGCGCGGTCGCATGCGATTGATTCCCCATATCGAAAACCTGTTCGTCGCCGGCAGAGACGGCCGCGTACTCGCCACTGGCGCCGACGCGACACTGCCTCGCGAATGGGTCGCCCTGCAGCCGTTTTTCCTGGCGCACCGGCAACAAACCGGCTCGGGACTGTTCATCTCACAAGCGTTTCGCAGCGAAGGGGCGGCAAACTGGGCCATCGCGCTGAGCCGCCGTATCAATGACGCCGGCGGCCGTTTCCAGGGTGTGGCGGTTGCCTGGGTAGACCTGGACTACTTCCGGCGTTTCTACCAGGCAATCGATCTCGGCGAGGGCAGCGAGGTCGTCCTGTTTCGCCAGGGCGGCGGGCTGCTGGCGCGCTACCCGTCGGCGGGCGACGAGCTCAGCCGCCCGTTCGCGGAAGAAGCCCTGTTCCGAAGTCTGCTGGCCGGGCAACACAAGACCGCCACGCTGCTGCAAAGCCCAGCGGACGGCCAGGAGCGCATCTACGCGGCCCAGGCCGTCGGCGGTTATCCGCTCGCGGTCGGCGTCAGCGTGAAGAAGACCGCGGTGCTCGATGCCTGGCACGTCCAGGTCATACACAGCACGGTGCGCACCACACTGCTTTGCCTCAGCGTCATCGCGCTGGTCTGGTTGGTCTTGCGCCATCTGCGCCGCAGCGAGCGCGCCGAAGAGCAGTTGCGCGTGCAGACGGCCCTGCTCGACGAACTGTTCGAGAGCGCGCCGGAGGCGATCGTCATGCTCGATCTCGACCAACGCGTGACGCGCGTCAACCGCGAATTCACCCGCATGTTCGGCTATACGGCCGAACAAGTACGCGGCCGGGCGCTCGATACGCTGATCGTCCCCGAGGAACTGCGGCCGGAATGGCAGCGCCTGGCGCGCTCGGTGCGGCATGGCCGGCATACCAGCATGGAAACCGAGCGCATCCGCAACGACGGCCTGCGGTTGCACGTTTCCGAACTCGGCGCACCGATTCTGGTCGCGACCGGCCAGATCGCCAGTTATGCGATCTACCGCGACATCTCGGAAAGACGGCTCGCGGACGCCGAGCGCGACAAGCTGGAAACGCGGCTGCGCCAGGCGGTGAAACTGGAGGCGATCGGCACCATGGCGGGCGGCATCGCGCACGACTTCAACAACATCCTCGCCGCCATCCTCGGCTACGGCGACATGGCGAAAAATGCCGCGCCCGAAGGCAGCATACTCAAGCGCTATGTCGGCAATGTGCTTGCTGCCGCACATCGCGCCAAAGCGTTGATCGACCAGATCCTCACCTATAGCCGCAGCACGCGCGGCCAGCGCACCGTGGTGAACGTGGACGAAGTCGTGGAGGAAACGCTGGAACTCGTGCGGGTATCGTTGCCGAAAGATATCGAGCTGAGTGCACCGCCGGTCGCGCGCCGGGCGGCGGTGATCGCGGACCCGACCCACATCCACCAGTTGATCATGAACCTGTGCCGCAATGCCGTGCACGCCATGGGCGCCGGCGGCCGGCTGACGGTCGCACTGGACGTGATCGATGAGCACGAAGACGCGACGTTGTCCCACGGGCTGTTGCCGGCGGGCCGCTACGTCCGCTTACGGGTCGAAGACACCGGCTGCGGCATGACGCCCGAAGTCGCCGCGCGCATCTTCGAACCTTTTTTCACGACGCGCGAGTCGGGCACCGGCACCGGACTCGGACTGGCGCTGGTGCAGGGCATCGTCACCGATCTTGGCGGCGCGATCGATGTCGCCAGCCGGCCGCGGCAAGGCAGCACGTTCGATATCTACCTGCCGCGCTCGGACGCCGAGGCGATAGAAAAGGCGGACCATGCCGCCCCGCTACCGCGTGGACATGGCGAACGTGTGCTGCTTGTGGAAGACGAGAAACCGCTGATGTTGTTGACCGAGGAAATGCTCGCGGCGCTCAACTACGAACCGGCCGGATTCACGCGTCCGTCCGAAGCGCTCGAGGAGTTCCGCACCGATCCCTCACGCTTCGATGCCGTCGTGCTCGACCATCTCATGCCGGGAATGACCGGCACCGAACTGGCGCGGCAGATGCGGCAGTTGCGCGCCGATGTTCCGGTGGTTCTGATCAGCGGCTACACCGGACCCGTGCTGACCCAGCAGGCGCTTTCCGCGGGCATCGACCACATCCTCACCAAGCCGCTGGATCTGCGGCAGATCGCCGACGCAATATCGAAAGTCCTCGCGCGCGAATTCGTGCGCTGACGCGCTCGCGCCGGCGCATCAGTTACAGATCGTAATGCGCGACCGCATCATGAAATAGCGTCGCAACGCCCAGAGGCGACACTTGCGTGCGTGACATGTGGCGCGGGCGTCCTATTCGCTCTCGTCGTCACTTAAAAAAATCCGACAAACCCGAGGAGAAACCAGTCATGAAGAATCCAGAAAAAGGGTGGAAACGCCGGCTCGCCGTCGCCGCCGCATTTTCATTGCTGAGCGCCGCCGCATTTTCATTGCTGAGCGCCGCCGCAACGGCCCAGGCGCAAGACACCCGGCTTTACGCGTTCAGCTCCACGCCTCTGACCATCGGCAAGGGCATTCTCCAGAACCTCGCGCCGAACGATCCGCCGATCGTGATTCCGGTCGGGTTTTACGTGGTCAGGCATCCAAAGGGCAACATCTTGTTCGACACGGGCTGCAACGACAAGCTGATCAACGATCCCAACTGGTGGCCCGCCGGGTTGCAGTCGCTCAAGCCGATGATGACCCCCGATCTTGCCATGGAAGCCCAATTGAAGAAGATCGGCTTGACCCCCGACGACATCAAGTACGTGGTGGCGAGCCATCTGCACTTGGATCATGGCGGCAACGTCGGCAAGTTCCCCAACTCCACCATCGTGGTGCAGAAGGAGGAGATCCAGAACGCCTTCTGGCCCGAGCCCGGCACCGGCGGCCCGTACATCCTTGGTGACGTCATGCCCCTGCGGGCGCCGAACAGCAACTACCCCAACGCCCAGAAGATGATTCAACTGCAAGGCGACCTCGATATCTTCGGGGACGGTTCGGTGGTGGTGAAGCGCTGGGTGGGGCACACGCCTGGCAGCCAGATGATGACCGTCAAGCTCAAGAACACCGGCCTCATCATCCTGACCGGCGACAACGTCTACTTCCGCGAGAACGTCGAGAAGAGCATACCGCCCAACATCGTCCTGGCCTACAAACCGGATGGGATCTATAGCGCCTATGAGTGGATACGCATGATGATGGCGACCCAAAAGGCGGACTACTTCACCGCCCATGATCCCGACGCGTACAAAGCGATGAAGAAGCCACCTGGCTACTACGACTGAGCAGCTTGCGAATCATCCGCTGCTAAGTTTAAGACACAGCGCTGGGGCGAAACTTCGCCCCAGTTTTTTTGTATTCTCGTCCCAGCTCCTCTTGACTCCCGTTATCGTCGCGGAAAGCCTCACCAAGTACTACGGAGCACGTCTGGCCGTAGACCGGGTCTCCTTCGACGTCAGGCCCAACGAGGTCATGGGGTTACTCGGGCCAAACGGCTCGGGCAAGAGCACCATACTAAGAATCCTCACCGGGTACCTGCGCCCGACCTCCGGCACGGCCAGTGTCGCGGGGTACGACGTGGTCACGCACGGACTCGATGCACGCAAACACCTCGGCTACGTACCGGAGGACGTCCCGCTCTATACGCAGATGCGGGTGAGAGAGTTCCTGGAATTCATGGGCCGTATACGTGGACTCGATGGCGCGAGGCTTCCCGCCGCGATCGATGAGGTGGTCGAGCGATTGTCACTGGGAAACGTGCGCAGCCTGCTTATTTCCAAGCTCTCGCACGGGTATCGCCAACGAGTCGCCATTGCTCAGGCACTGCTCGGAAAACCGAAGCTGCTCGTGCTCGACGAGCCCACCAACGGGCTCGATCCACGCCAGATCATCGAAGTGCGCGAGTTGATCCGCACTTTATCCCGCGAGCTCTCCATCATCGTGACCTCCCACATCCTGGCTGAGATCGAGCGCGTGGCGCACCGAGTCGCCATTCTGCTCGACGGCAAGCTGCTGAGCGTGCATGCGCTCGGCGCTCACGGCGCGAACACGCGGTTGCGCGTGCGCCTGCGCTCCGCAGACGAAGCCACTGTGCGTTCCCACCTGAACTCGGTGCCGGATGTGAGCATTACCGAAGCCGTGCCCACCTTGGGTATCTACATTCTGGATAGCGCCAACGGCACGGCGGATGCGATTCGCGCGCTGGTGCAGGGCGGCTTCGCGGTGGAGGAAGTGAGTGCGACCGGCAGCGGACTGGAGGAGCTGTTTCTGCGGCTGACAGAGGCGGCAGGGAAATGAGGAACTTCCTTCCCCTGCTCGGCAAAGAACTTCGGGCACTGTTCTACTCGCCGATTGCCTACATCATCATCGCGGTGTTCCTGCTCCTGATGGGCTACTCGTTCACATTGACCTTGTTCCTGAACAAGTTCGCCACGCTGATCCACATCTTTTTTCAGTCCGCCGGGCTGCTGCTCCTCCTCATCCCCATCATCACCATGCGGCTCTTCGCCGAGGAACGCAAGGCAGGCACGCTGGAGCTGCTGCTCACCGCCCCGGTGCGCGAGAGCCACGTCGTGCTGGCGAAGTACCTTGCCAGTATGGCGGTGGTGCTCGCGATGATCGCGCTCACCGGCGCCTATGGCATCGTGCTTGGAATGTTCGGATCCCCCGATTGGGGCCCGATCTACAGCGGATATGTCGGCCTCGTGCTGCTCGCGAGCACCTTGGTGGCGCTGGGTCTGACCATCTCCGCGCTCACCTCCAACCAAGTGGCAGCCGCCATCGTCACCATCGGGATTTCGTTCCTGATGTGGACGATCGACACGCTGGCGGCGATGATGCCCGAGGGGCTCGAGCGCGTTCTGATCAGCCTTTCGCTGCTCGCGCACTTCACACCGTTTGCGACCGGGGCGATGTACACGTCTGATCTCGGGTTCTTCGTGAGCACCACGTTGCTGGCTTTGTTCCTCGCCATGCGCGCACTGGCGCGACGGTAAGCCGCCATGGAACATGGCGACATCGAATTGGCTCCGCTGCTGTGGTTCCTCGGCTGGGCGTTCGCTGTGGGAGCGCTATTCTTCGCCGGGCTGCGTCTGCCGCTGCAGACCCGCTTCACCAGCGTAAAGTCCCTCTTCTACAACATTGGCGTCGTGGCAGCGGCGCTGGTCGTTGCCGCGCTGGCGACTACCGCGATCATTCTGCACGACATCCACATCGACCTCACCCGGGAAAAGATCTTCACCCCCTCCAGCCAGGCCATGGCCGTGGTAGACCAGTTGCAGCGCCCGGTGCGGCTGACCTACTTCTATCACGGCCAGGATCCCGAGGGCCGGCGCATCAAAGACGTGCTGGAAGTGATGGGCCGGCGCAACTCCCGGCTTGAGGTACGCACCGTGGATCCCGACCGCGAGCCCTCGCTCGCGCTGTCCTACGGCGTGCGAATGTCCAACGTCGGAATCCTCGAAGCGGAGGGGCGCAAGCTCCTGATCCAGACGACCGACGAACGCGACATTGCCATCGGCATCCAGCGGGTTCTGAGAGAAAAGGTGATCACCGCTTGCTTCCTCGAAGGCCACAACGAGTTTCCGATGGACAACTTCGAGTTCCACACGCACGTCGAAGGCATCGCCGGGCATAGTCACGGCGACGCTTCTTCGAAGCTGATCCAGACGGCCGGTCACGGTATCGGCCGGCTGCGGCGCGCGCTGGAGGCTCAGGGCTACGAGACGCGCAAGGTGATTCTCGCCACCTCACCGAGCGTGCCGGAGATCTGCCAAGTGCTGATTGTCGCGAATCCGCGCACCACTTTCCTGCCGGCGGAGAGCGCCGCCCTGGAAGCGTACTTGCAGAGCGGGGGCTCGCTGTTTGCAATGTTCGATCTCGGCTTCGTGCCGGAACCGCGCCTCGCGGCCCTGATCGAGAAGCTGGGCGTGCGGCTGGCGCAGGAAGCCGTCGTCGATCCGCTCAGTCACTATTCCACCGACGCGGAGATGGTTGCCGTCACCGTTTACGATCAGAACCCGATGACGGCAAACGTTTCGATGACCTTCTACCCCGGGATCCGGCCGCTAATTCCGGTGCAACCCAAGCAGGGAATCAGGGTGGCGCCTCTGTTCTCGAGCAGCCGCGACAGCTATACGCGACCGGTGCAGCCTGTGGGGGTTCGCGAAGCCGGGGAAAGCAGTTCTGCTCCTCGTTCTCGCACCGACGAAGTAGGTCCGCGCCTGCTCGCGGTGGCCGCAGAGGGCCAGCTACCCGGGGCAGCTAGCGAGTCGCCCCGTTTCCGGGCGGTCATCGTGGGCGACGGCGACTTTGCCAGCAATTCCTTTCTTCCGTATCTGTCGAACGGCGATCTGGCGATGGCGATGGTGCGCTGGCTGGTGCGCGAGGAGCGCTCCACCGCGGTGGCAAACCGCATCCCGGTGCCACCGATGATCCTGCTCTCCAGCGCCCAGATGAAGGCGATCTTCCTTCTGGTCGAGGTACTCCTGCCGCTCTCGGTAATTGCACTCGGAGTGATGGTCTGGTGGCGCCGGCGTTGAAAAATCGCACCCTCTGGACGGCGCTGGCCGCCGCGGCCGCTTTCGCATTTCTGGTCGCGATGGTGATTAGCGGCGCACTGCCCGAGCAGCGCCAATTGGTGAAGTTCGAAGCCAAAGGCATCATGAAGCTCGAACCGGACCGCATCTCGCGCGTGGAGCTTCACCAAGGCGAGCGCAAGGCGGTCCTGCTGCGCACGTCCGACGGCAACTGGGCCGTTCAAGGCGGCAGCGCGCTGTCTGCAGAAATGGGAAAGAAACTCTCGCTCGCTGTGCAATTCATGAACACGGCCGGTCCGATTCGCGTCATGGAACCGGCCGAATTGGACGGTACGAACCCGCGCGACTTCGGGCTTGACCAGCCGCGCCTGACCTTCACGCTGTTCGCGGACGCACAGCCCGTGCTCGGCGTGCGCTTCGGCGCGCACAACCCTGAAGACACGGCCCAGTACATGACGTTGGATGGACACCAGGACGTGATTCTGATGTCGCGCTTCGTCGGTCAGGAATGGGAATCGGTGGCCGGCGGAGTGCTTGCGAAGTAAACGGCCTGCAACCACACTTCAAATCGCCCTCAGTCGCCGGCGGGGGCTATGCGGAATTCCTTCACCATCTGGTTGGCTGAAAGGCTGCGCGCCAGCTTGCCGAAGTTCTCCGGGTGCGTGGTCTGGATCATCATGCGGTATTCGAAGCGGTCACCGGTTTCGGTGACCCGATAATTCATATGCGCCGCATCGAATCCATGCCCGGCGAGTTCGGTTCGCAAATCAGCCTCGTCCAGCGTCTCCTCGCGGCGGAATGCAACGTCGAGTCGCGCATAGTTCTGCGTGCGCATATGCGATTCGACCCAGCGAAATATCGACAATACGAAAATCACCAGTGCCGTGGTCACGGCCGCGGGAAAGTAGAAGCCGATGCCGATCAGAATACCGAGCGCGGCGGTGATCCAGATCGACGCGGCGGTCGTCAGCCCCCTGACCGTGATGCCTTCCTTGAAGATGACGCCCGCGCCGAGAAAGCCGATGCCGGTCATGATGCCCTGCGCCATGCGCGTCGGATCCATGCGGATGCTGTCCGGAACGTGGGACTGGATCCATTGCCACTCGTAGACGGTGACCAGCATCAACACCGTCGAGGCCAGGCACACCAGCGTATGTGTGCGGAAACCGGCGGGACGACCGCGGAAGCTGCGCTCAAGGCCGATCAATCCGCCTGCCAGAACGGCGGCGAACAACCTGCCCGCCATCACCATGTGGTCTTCGCTCATTGCACTCAGGGACGAAGGATATAGAGGAACTCTAGGACCAGTTTGATCAGGATTCAAGACAAGACGTAAAAGAAGGAATTTGTTTTTCCCTGGTCCCCGCTCTTGCCGGCGCTTCCAGCGCCGGCGCGCCGACGGTACACTGGCGCCGGAATACAAGTTGAAACAGAATAATTCCCCGCACCCGCAAACCTTGAAGGGAGGCTTTGTGTACCTGCTACGTAATCCCGATGATCCTCGACGGCGCCTGCTGGTCAAGCTGCTTGCCGCCGGTGCATTCTCGTCCCTGCCCATGGGCCGCGTCCTTGCCGACGTGCTCGGCGAGACGCCAGGCAAGCTGCCGCCCGACCGTTCCATCTACCGGCTCAGCGGTCAGGTCAGCGTCAATGGAACACCTGCTACGCTGAAAAGCCGGATCGGCCTCAACGACACGATTGAAACCGGCAAGAGTTCGGAAGTGGTGTTCGTCAGCGGCGTCAGCGCCTTCATCCTGCGCGAGTCGAGCCGCATGAGTCTCGGACAGCAGTCAGCGACCAACGCCGTGGTCAATGCGCTGCGTCTGGTCACTGGCAAGGTGTTGGCAGTATTCGGTCCGAACAATCCCCAGCGGATCGCCACCATCACCGCCACCATCGGCGTTCGCGGCACCGGTGTGTATGCGGAAACCGATCCCGAACAGACCTACTTCTGTACGTGCTACGGGATCACGGATATCAACGCCAACAGCGATCCCAACAGCCGCAAGACGGTGACGTCGAAGCACCACGACGAGCCGGTGTACATCCTGGCGAAGCCGAAGGACGGCAAGACCATTCGCAAAGCCCCCTTCATCAATCACACTGACCAGGAGCTGATGCTGATCGAAACCCTCGTCGGCCGCAGCCCGCCTTTCGTGTTTCCGTCGGAGGATTACGGCGGACCGCGCAAAGACTATTGAGCGCACCGTAGGAAAACAAAAAGGCCGGCCGAGGACACTCAGCCGACCTTTTTTCATCTTTTTGCCTCAATTTCCAGGCGGCGCACCGTCCTGAATCCACTTCAGGAAGTTGTCGTAATTCGACCCCGATGCTGTGCTGCTGAAGGGCGTCTGCGCACCCATGGCGCCGCACCCTGCGTTCGGACACACCAGCAGCAGGCTGGACGATGCCGTCCCCAAATTCACCCGGCGGATGACACGGCCCCAGAGCGTCCTCCCGTCAGAACCGGTAACGTTCTGCCAAGACGGCGCACCGCCGCCCACGCCCGGATCCGCTCCGGATCCAGAATGGCACCCGGTACACGCTGGTGACACAGAGGGGAATGTTCCGGCCACCGTGCTAAATGTAATGCCGTTGCTGGGCGCAATGCTGAATGTGCTCGTAGTGAATGTCGTATTCGAAGCCGCGTCCGTGACATCGAGTCGCACCGTATAACTTCCAGTCGCCCTGATAGTCAATGTCGGCGCGGAAGAGGAAGCATTCGAAAACGATGCGGCTCCATTGGTCCCGTCCGGCTGGCTGGTAATCGACCAGGCAAAGGTCAATGGCAGCAGTCCGTTGCTTCCCGTACTGTTCAATGAAACCGGGACGGTGGCGGTGGACGGCGTGCCGGAGGAAGGTGTACCCCCGCTAAAGCTTCGCGTCTGCGACGCGCCACCGCTGACAACGATATTCGCCGCAACCGGCGTCCCGCTGGTAACGATGATCGAGTGCGTCGTATTGCTCGATCCGATGTTGGAAACCGTGAGCATGATCTGATACGTTCCGAGCGCAGAGACGTTGAGCGTCGTGGTCGTGCACGAAGTCGTCGATGTAAGCGAGGCACCGGCACCAGAGACGATCTGCCACTGACAAGTAGTCGGGCTACCGGTGCTGGTGTTGGTAAGCACAATACCTGTGGGCAGCGCAGCGATGGGCACGGTGCTTCCGTTCGTTGGCGTAAAACCAGCCGTGATCGGATTCTCGGTCACGGTGATCGGAAGTTGTACGGTGTCAGTGAAGCCGCCGCCGGTAACCTGAAGTTGCACGACATAGTTGCCGACGTCATGTACAACCAGGGTCGGCGTCGCGGTAGTTGAATTGCTGATGCTCGGAGCAGGGAAAACCGAAACCGGCGCCGACACGATCGACCACAGGTAGGTCAGCCCGGTTCCAACGCTTTGCGTACCACTCAGGGAAATATTGGCCGATAGCGGCGAGCCCGAGAAGGTGACTGTCGTGCTGCTGGTTGCCGACGCATTAGCCACCGCTCCACCCGATTGCGCACCGTAGAGAATCCAGTTGTAAATGATGGAGAAGTTCGACAACCCGCCCGCCGTGGCAAGATCGAACAAGGTGCCGCCGTTGTGATGTTTGCCGGTAGGCTTGCGCAACAGCGGGCTTTCACCGAACTCCGTCAAATTAACGCGCCCCATGATTTCGCTGTAGAACCAGTCATCGTCGATTGAATTGCCTGCACCGCCGCTGAAATTGCGGTCGAAATCGGTGTACCAGATTGGCGGCGTCGCTGCAGGTTGTGGCAGCGCGCTTGGAAGGTGGCACGTGGTGCAAGTCGACCCGTTCTGCAGCACATCCTTCACATGGGCGAACCTGAGATTGGCCGGATCGCGGAAAGTGTCGTTGACCACGACATTGACCGTCTTCGAATCGGACTGTGCGCCGTTGCTTACGGTCAGATGCACAATGTAGGTATTCGGGAAAGCTGAAAGGAAGGTGGCCGTCTGCGAGTTGGGATTGGTAATGGCTGCGCCAGGAGTCGAGGCATCCAGAGTCCAGCTGTAGCTAGTCGCGAAAAGACTGTCGCCGCCGTAGAGCCTCGCGTTGAATCCGGTACGCACCATCCGGTTCGGGCCCGGTTCGGCGATCGGTCGGCCCGGCTGCTTGGCGGCACCGCTCGAAGTCGTCGCGGTTCCCACGCCGAGGATCGAATCGATGTAGCTCGCCAGAATTGACGGTCCATTGGATTTCCAGAAATCCTGGTAAACCAGAAACGCCAACGGCATGTTGCCGCGGTCGAAGACATGGGCCTTGATGCGGCTTGCGTAACTCCGGAATTTCGCTTCGCTGTCGAAATCGATGTCGCTCTGATTCGCCGTGCCGCGCAAGAGATGGCAAGTGCGACAAAACGGCGCCACGACCTGCTGGTACAACTGCACATTGGTGGCGCCGGTGTTCCAGCCCGCGGGCAAATAAGTGTCGGAGAACTGTGCATTCGGCAGGGCGGCACCGCCATACCAGTTCTGGATCAGCGCGGCAGCCGTGCCCTGCCACTCGTTGGCGCCCGCGGTGGGCCGCGTGCAAGTGCCCCCGGGCACGTTGACCGTGCCTCCGCCCGGGTAGGAGCACAGCACCCACTCGTTGAAGATCTTGAGAACGGACTCCTGGTCCGCGCGCGTGAATCCGGGCGTCGTGGCCCATTCGAAGCTGTCCACATTGAATGCCTGCAGCCTGGCCTGCACGTCGCCGCGCTTGCGCGACAGCGCATTTTCCACGAGGGCGTAGGTCGATTGCGGCGTCAGCGGATCGGCACGCCCCCCGTGACAGCTTATGCAGATGCCCGGCATGGACTTCAGGCCCCGGCCATCGAGATTCAACGTGTTCTGTCGCTGGCCGGTGGTGGGATCGAAGTTGAAGTATTTCGTGAAATTGACGGTGATATCACAATCCGACGAGTCCGAAGCCGTGCATTGAGCCGGGCTCCATTCGATGGCGTTGGTACCGACATGCCACGTCGGGTCCCGCACGACGGCCGCATCCACATTCACCTGCGAATAGCCACCCGGCACGTTGCTGACGTTATAGTTCTCGACGAAGAACGCGATGCTGCCGTCCGAGTTCCGGCGACCGGTCATGCGCCGGCCGTATCCCAAATCCCGAACGTCGCGGAATACCGCCACAAACTCCTGAGCGCCCGTGCCAAACTGGTTCTTGTTCTTCCAGGAGGCAAGCGTATTTCTTTCGCTAAAGGGGTCCACTGCCGCGTAATAAGCCTGCGCAAAGGCGTTGGTGTCCGTTTGAAAGTTACCGCTGGGTTCGACGATCGGATTCGGGAACAGCAGGAAGCGATCAAGCCCCAGCGGGACGGCCGCCGTACCCGCGGCGGCTTCATCTCCCGAGTTTCCCTGAGTACAGCCGCCGAGCAGCGCGCCGCAAGAAACCAGCAGAAGAAAGATCGCAAAGCGCAAATGGTTCATGGCTCGGGCTCCTAGAACCGGATCAGAATCGACAACGTCACCTGATTGTCCACGTAGTCGATCTTTTCGGTCGTCACCACGCTCGGTGGCTGGTCGTGCGGGCGTGAATACGCGGCTCGATAGGCGAGATCCAGCGCAGCATGCTCGCCAAGCGCGAAGTTGTAGCCAATCGTCGCGATGCCCGTATAAGCCTTGAGCCGGTAGGAAAATCGGGTGGTGTCGGTGAAAACGTCGTCCTGGATAACTGCCTTTGCAATATCGAAGTACGCCAGGTTGGAGCGGGCCGTGGAGACGATGTCACCGTCCCGGGCCTCGAATCCGAAATACAGGGTCTGTCGTTGCGACAGCGAATAATCCACGTTGGCGCGCACGGAAACTTCCTTGGTATCGAAGACCGCGCTGCGGCCGTCGCGCTGGTTGTAGGCCAGGGCGCTGAAGAAGAAAATCCTGTCGGTCACCGGCTTCCTGACCGACAAACCGGCAGAGGTACGGTAACCATCGCGAAGATTGGAGTCGTACCAGTCCTCGCCCTGCCGCACGAATATTCCCCAGATCGGCTCGCTGAATCGCCCGGAGTTGCGGTACTGGAGTTCGCCCTGGAGATTGGCGTAGAGCCGGTCGAGGCCGGAGTAGCGTTTGAATTTTTCCCCGCCGACGTTCGCGTTGAGCACCAGACGGGAGGTTCCCGACAGTTGCCAGGGGAGGCTCGCGCCCAGGTTCAGCGTGCCGAAGGAATCATAGAGCTTGTCGTCCTTGCGGGCGCGGGAAATGTTGTCGTCGTAGGTGGCATCCGAGGTGAACCGGAAGCGGATGTCGTTCAGGTCAGCAAACGCCGAGGGCGCCCAGAGCGCAGCGCAAGCCATCGCGGCCGTGAGAAACCGGCGCGAAACGCCAGAAAACACCCCTTGCCGCGCAGGATTGCGCGGGACCGCTCCCTTGGATCGCATGAACGCAGTTCACCTTTTATAAAACTTCTTTTGCGCCTTGCGGGGTTTTTGCGGCCCGGTTGACCCGGAAAACGCCGCACCCGTGGCGGGTGACCTGCCTAATGTATCCATTTCCCGACAATTCCGAAAGGCCCGTCGGGGGTGGCCTGGCCCTGCGTGATCCCCACCCCTCCCGTCCAAAGTCCCTCGAGGGCGGCGCCGGCAGTGCTTTCTAGGCTGCCCGGGCGGTGCCGGGCGATTCTTCCTTTTCGATCCGGTTCCACAGGCCGCGGATCATATCCTTCAGCATCAGTGCTTCCTGCCAGCGATCGGACAGTTCATAGCCGTCGGGACCGGTCATGGCGTATTCCCTAGGCCCCAGTTCGCACAGAAACGTCAGTGTCGCGTCTAGGGGCGCGCGCCTACGCCAGTTGCGGAAGCCGTATTCCCACCAGCCCATGAACAAGTCCAGCCAGTCCTTGTGGTGGGGAAAGCTGATCTGCACCTGGACCTGTTCCCGGCTGGCAACTCGGCCATGGAAACCCCAGCAGTTGTCGATAATGCGGTGCATATAGCCGTGGTTCACGTCGCTGATCGGCCATGCGAACTCGCGGCCGACCACGTAGTGCGATAGGTCGCCGGTCAGGTGCAGGTCGGGAAAGCAGTCGAGCAACTGCATGGTGAAGAACAGATCGGTGGTCATCCGGTCTCGGTGCGTCTCTATATGGACCGGAATCTTCGCGTCGTGCGCGAGCCGGCGCCAACCCTCGATATACGGAATGCATTCCTGGATCGAGTAAGGCCGCACGTCAGGTTGCAGGTTGATGTGATCCGCGCCGAGTTCCTTGACGTGTTCCAGAATGGGTTTGAGATCGTCGACCTTCTGTGGATAGCACTGCGCCTGCCACGTCATGTTGTGCGCACGCAGGAAGTCGGTAATTTCCCTGGCGTACTGGTAGTCGAAAAAGCGCACGCCGCAACCATCGAAACCGGCGCCGTGGATCATGGTGAGCTTCTCGTCGAGCGTCCACTCCTTGCCGTCGGGACGGCGGCGCTCCATGGCCCACAACGACTGGTAAACAAGCAGCTTTTGCATATAAAGCTCCTTAACTGGAACCGCCAAGACGCGAAGGCGCCAAGGAAACGCAAAGAATAGCGTTCAAGAAACTGGATATCGCACCTACTCGACAGGACCGGTCAAACTCTGGTCCGCTTTTACTCTGCTTTTGTTTTCCTTTGCGAACTTTGTTTTCCTTTGCGAACCCTTTGCGTCTTTGCGCCTTTGCGGTTAGGGGTTCAACTGCGAAGCATGATGCCGCAGATGATCTTCCATGAAGGTCGAGATGAAGAAGTAGCCGTGATCGTAGCCTTCATGACGGCGCAACGTCAGCGGTTGGCCGACATCACGGCACGCCGCCTCGAGGATTTCGGGATAGAGCTGGTCGGAGAGGAATTTATCTGCCAGTCCCTGATCCACCAGAATCGGGCCTGCAAACCGCGCACGCTTCACCAGTTCGCTGGCATCGTATTCCCGCCACGCGGCATGGTCGTCACCTAGATACCCCGTGAACGCCTTGTTCCCCCAAGGGCAGCGCATCGGCGCGGCGATCGGCGCGAATGCGGAAAGCGATTTGTACTGTCCGGGATTGCGCAGCGCGCACACCAGCGCGCCGTGTCCGCCCATGGAGTGGCCGAAGATGCCCTGCCGATCTGCATCCGCGGGGAATTTCTCTGCAATCAGCGCCGGCAGTTCACGCGTGACATAACTGTACATCCGGTAATGCCTGGACCACGGTTCGCGAGCGGCATCGACATAGAAGCCGGCGCCGACGCCGAAATCCCAGGAGTCGGACTCCCCCAGTAGGTTCGCACCGCGCGGGCTGGTGTCGGGCGCGACCAGCATCAGACCCAGTTCCGCCGCGATGCGCTGTGCGCCCCCCTTGATGGCGAAGGTCTCTTCGGTACAGGTCAGTCCCGCGAGGTAGTACAGCACCGGCAGCTTGGCCGACTTCGCCCGCGGCGGCTGGAACACCGAGAACTTCATGTCCAGCCCGATCTCCTTCGAAGCGTGCGAGTAGTAACCCTGCACGCCTTCAAAGCATTTATGTTCGCTGATTGTTTTCATCTAGGTCAAAACCCAACGCAGAGGCGCAGAGGGCACAGAGAACGCAGAGAAATACGAACACGGAAATTCTTCATCAAAATTGCGGGTGCCGCCAAATGGGTGCCATATGCCGTTTTCATTTGGTAACTTTTCTTGCCTTTACTCTGCGTACTCTGTGCCCTCTGCGCCTTAAGGTGAAACACTTACGGCTGAAGCTGCTGCGTTGGGTGTATGCATTAGAAAACCACCACAGACCGGATAGATTCGCCGGCATGCATGAGGTCGAAGCCTTTGTTGATGTCTTCGAATTTGAGCTTGTGCGTGATCAGGTCGTCGATGTTGATTTTCTTCTCCATGTACCAGTCGACGATTTTCGGTACGTCGGTGCGGCCTCGTGCCCCACCGAAAGCCGTCCCCTTCCAGACGCGGCCGGTGACCAACTGAAATGGCCGCGTGGCGATCTCCGCACCCGCCGGCGCAACGCCGATGATCACCGATACGCCCCAGCCCTTGTGGCAGCACTCCAGCGCCTGGCGCATCAGCTTCACGTTACCGATGCACTCGAAGCTGTAGTCGGCGCCGCCCCTGGTCAGGTTGACGAGATACGGGACCAGTTCGTTTTCGGCCATGTCTTTCGGATTCACAAAATGGGTCATGCCGAATTTCTCGGCAAGTGCGCGCCGTTTCGGATTGATGTCCACCCCGATGATCATGTTGGCACCGGCCATGCGCGCGCCTTGCACGACGTTGAGTCCGATGCCGCCCAGCCCGAAAATCACCACGTTCGCGCCCGGCTCGACCTTCGCTGTGTTGATCACGGCGCCGATGCCGGTGGTGACGCCGCAACCGATGTAGCAGACCTTGTCGAACGGCGCGTCCTCGCGGATTTTCGCCAGCGAGATTTCCGGCACGACCGTGTAGTTTGCGAACGTCGATGTGCCCATATAGTGGTGCAGTTTCTTCCCGCCAAGCGAGAAGCGGCTGCTGCCGTCCGGCATCACGCCCTGACCCTGCGTTACGCGAATCGACTGGCACAAGTTCGTTTTATGCGACACGCAGTACTCGCATTCGCGGCACTCCGGCACATACAGCGGAATGACGTGATCGCCCTTCTTCAGGCTTTTTACGTTCGGGCCGACGTCGACCACGATGCCCGCGCCTTCGTGGCCGAGTATGGAGGGAAACAACCCTTCGGGATCGGCGCCTGAGAGCGTGAATTCGTCGGTGTGGCAGATACCGGTGGCCTTGATCTCGACCAGCACTTCCCCGGCCCTGGGGCCTTCGAGCTGCACGGTTTCGAGGGAAAGCGGCGCGCCGGCCTTGTGCGCGACTGCTGCGCGGACATCCATGACTGCTCCTCCTTAATTGTTATGTTCTGACTGCGTGGATTGCCCGGGGCCTGCGGCCCGCAGCCCCGAAAAAAACAAACGGCGGGACTAGCCCGCCGTCGGTGAATGATGGCCCCTCAGGTCGCTGCCGCTTTGACGTCGAAGAAGCGGTTGCGCAACGCCGTCTGGTTCTCATAGATCGAACCTTGCGCGAGCGCCGGGGGTAACGGCATGCGAATCGGCACTTTTTCGGTCCTCGGTTCCAGCGTCGGTTCGCCGCAAACCATGCGGCTGTTGAATTCATCGAGGTCCTTGAAGTTGACCAGCGGCCAGGCATCCGCAGCGGTGCATTCGTAGAGCAGCAGCTGCCGTGGTCTTTCCGAGGTGTTTTGCGCCGAGCCATGCACCAGCCGCACATGGTGAAAGGAACACGATCCGGCTTTTCCGACACACGGCACAGCCTTCGAATAATCCAGCTCCGGGGTTTTCGTGGGATCCATCGCGCCGCAGAAACGGCCGTCGAGATGATGGTCCCAGACCTTGTTTATGCGATGCGTGCCCGGCATCAACAGCAGCGGACCGTTTTCCATCTCCACGTCGTCGAGCATGACGCCGATGGCGAGGATGTCGTCGTTGGTATGCGGATAGAACGCCCAGTCCTGATGCCATTCGACCGGGGAGCCGTACTTCGGCGCCTTCACATTGAGCTTCGATCCATGCAGGCGGATGTCCTTGCCGAGCAGCGCCTTGAGGATCGAGGTCATGACCGGCTGTTTGACGACCTCCATGAAGAACGGGTCGACCTTGTGCGGTGTTTTGATGCGACGCACACGAGGATTTTCGGGCGTATGCGTCGGTTCCAGGTCATAGATGTCGTTGTGGGTCTTGACGCCGGCGGCCTTGGCCACCAGGTCGGCGATCACCTTGCGTATTTTTGCAAGGGTTGTCGCGTCGAGCACGTTCTCGACCAGCAGGTAGCCGTTCTCGCGATAGAACTCTACGTCTTTTGCCTTGAGCACTTCTTTCCTCCGTGGAATTGCGGACTTGGCGTGATTTTACGCCGTCCGGCACTGGGCCGGGATGCAATCCGCGCTGCTATGCAGCAGCGGACCCGAAGGCTGTCGGCGACGCTTTTCGATCCGAACAGCAGTGGATTGTTGCAGTCTGAAACCGAATGACTACGAGTTGAAATGTCAGAAAAGTTGTGTCAGTGTACTTGTCGCTGCGCGGCACGGGGATCCCGACGATGTTCGGGGGTGCCGGACAGAAAACAGCAAAGCAGTCAGACCAAAAAGCTAACTACAACTTACGGAGGAGAATCCCGAATGAACAAACTTACCGTCATTGCCGCGGCAGTCGGAGCCTTGTGCTTTGCTGGATCGGCGTCTGCTCAGACCTTGAAGGGCCCGGTCAACGATGCGCCCATCACGGAAAAATGGTTCCCAACCAAGTGGGGCGCGGATGACAAAGCCGGCAGCGCGAATCACGTAAAGAATTCGGCCAACATCAAGCGTGCTCTGTCGACCATCAAGCAATTCAAGGCCCTCACCATCGGGAAGGTCTACCACCGTGAGGCGCCGGCGTTCGGTGCACGCGGCTGGCAAATGAGCATCCCCGGTACGCCGACCGGCGGCCCGTTCGGGAAGAACGCGCTGATTTATCACGATGAACTGGTCACCACCGAAATCGGCCAGATCCAGACTCAGTTCGACGGTCCCGGCCACATTGGCGTGAACACCTCTCAGGGTCCGATGATGTACAACGGCCGCATCACCTGGGACAACTACGAGCGCGGCCCTGGCGGTCGTGTTCTCGGCATGGGTCCGATGGGTGTGGAAAATACCGCCGGCGGTTTTGTATGTCGCCTGGTAGTACTGGATGCCGTGGCCTACAAGAAATCCAAAGGTCAGATCCCGGCTAGCGCCGAAATGTTGCCGATTCCCAAAAAGCCGGGTGACGTCGGCATCGTTACCGTCGACGACGTCAAAGGCATGATGAAGGCGGAAGGCCTCGGAGAGATCAGTTCCGGTGACTGCGTGGCGCTGCATACCGGCCAGGGCAACACCTGGGGTAATGCCCATTATGCGACCATGACCGCCGAGCAACGTGCGGCTGCCCGCGCGATTTTCGCGCAAGGCGAGCCCGGTTTCGGCTTGAGCGCATGCGAGTACTTTGCCTCTCGGGATATCGCCCTGACCATGGGTGACACTTCGGCGAACGACGCGCAACCCGGCAACGAAGTCGAAGGCTGGGCTGTTCCCTGCCATACACAGATTCAGACCCGCTACGGCATCTGGAACCTGGAAAACGTCGATACCGAATCGCTGGTTGCATCCGGCATCAAGGAAGCCGCATTCGTCTGGGCGCCGCTGCGCATCATCGGTGCGACCGGTTCCCCCGGCAACCCGGTCGTGCTGTACTAATAAGCCAACAAAAAAAGTTCTACCCCTCAAAGTTGAGCCGGCAGTCGCGCAAGCGCCTGCCGGTTTTTTTCAGGGGCCTGGTTTTCTCCCTATGCAAGACACCCACGCCTGCGAGAACATGCCGTTGGGACGGCGCCCCCACTCGCGCCAGATTACGGCGTTCCTTGCATCGCCCGCTTCCTCGTGGTTCACCGCAAGGAAATCGCCGATGACGGTGAGCGGGTCGTAGTTCTCGTAACGCGACCGCATCACGATCCCTTCGAACCCGGCGCTCTCGAGATACATTCCCAGCTTGTGTCCGCAGTACACGTCACCGCCGTTACGGTTCTGCAATTCCTTGTAAGCCTCGAAAGCAACCAGCAGCTTTTCCGAAGGCGGCGCCAGCAGAAAGCCTCCCCAGTCCGGGGTGCACACGCCGAGCATGCCGCCCGGCTTGAGCACACGCCCGAACTCCATTGCCGCCTTGACCGGTTCCTTCAGATGCTCAATCAGAGCATGCGAAAACACGGCATCGAAACTATTGTCCGCGAACGGCAGCGCATAAACGCTGCCCTGCCTGAATTCGACGTTGGCGATGCCCTGTGCCTTGGCGTCTGCCATCGCGACGGCAACTTGATCCGCATTGAAATCCAGTCCTACCACCCGGCCCGGCGCAATGCACTGCGCGATATCACGCGTAATGGTGCCCGGACCGCAACCGCAATCCAGCACGCTGATGCCGGGCCTGAGGTGGGGAAGAAAAAACGCGCCGTTGGGGTCGAGCCGGCGGCGCGCCATGAACGCGGCTGCGGCCTCGCTGTAGCCGGGAGTGTAGGTTTCTGACATCTGCGATGGGTGACTGAACGATTTGTGAATCCACATTTTACCCGTGGCGTGGATCGCGTCATTGCGACCGTTACGCTTTGGAAGTCGCGGTGTTAGACTGTCTGTCATTCGACAGGAAGGCCTGCATGAAAGCGCAACGCTCGTTGCACCCGATGACTCTCATGGTTGCCGCCGCCGTGTTGTGGGTTGGGGCAACGGCCGCGATTGCATGCGGAGAAGTCTTCCGGGGTGACATGGTGACGGCCGAACGTGAAGTCGGCGCTACGCACTCCGGCGAAGCCGCAACCTTTCACGTGCTCGGCGCCGGCTGGTTTCACGCCGCGGAGATCGTGAAGCGCGGTGGCAGCAGCGACAACACCACCGTCACCCTCGAGCTCGACGGCGAGCCGGTCATCACCACCTCGTTTGCCGACCTGAAGAATCCCTGGATGGAAATCAACACGCCGTTCATCATCGTCAACGTGCGCACCGTGGGAGACACCAGCACGATGACCATCTGGTATGCGCCGGAACTGAAGTTCCGAGCCATGGCGGAGTTACGCATCGAGGTGCGGGAAGAAGGCGTCGACAGTCTGAAGATGCGCACGGTCATGAACAAGCCCGCGCCGCACGAACATATCGCCGGACAACAGATCGGCACCACGGCCGCCTTGCCGGCGTTCAAGTAAATCCCCCCCTCTCCCCAACCCTCTCCCGCGAGGGGAGAGGGAGTAACGTCAGAAACGAAAACAACGCCTGAGCCATCAGCGGCGAATATATTTGGAAAAGAATTAAGGCGGACAATCGGTCGCCTGTATCTGGCTTCAGGGCTCCCTCTCCCCTCGCGGGAGAGGGCTGGGGAGAGGGGGCTATTCCTTGTACGGCTCCACCCGGCTCGCCTGCAACGAGTATCCCACGTCGATGTCGGCGCTCCCGTCGACCAGCGACAGGCTTTTCCTGATCGAGCCGGTAGTCATCTGCCCGGTAACCCATACCGGCGCGAATATCCCGCTCATTTCGACCGGCTTTTCCGGTTTGACGTGCACGATCTGGTTCGGCGGCGGCGGCGGGGTATGAATGCAGGCTCCGACCCACGGCACCAGCAGAAACTCGCTGACCTGTTTGCCCGAGAACTCCAGCGGCAACAGATAGCCGGGCAGGCGCACGGTCTGCCCGTTCAGCAGCGGATTCACCGTACGGCCGCGCTCGATGATCTCCTTGCGCTTCGCCAGCAGTCCGTCGACGTCGACGCCCGCCTGTTCGAGCTTGCGAACGAGCCCTGGCTCGCTTTCGATTTCCGCCCGTGAAAGGTTCTTGTCGCCGCGCTCCCTGCGGTCGCGGATCGCGGCGACATCGCTGACCCGCGCGAGTTGTTCCGGGGTGAGTTTGAGGAAAGGGTTGTCGAACGCTGCGGCCTTCGGTACCAAGTCCGCCCACATCACCTGGCGGGGTTCTTCGGCAAAGACGGTCACCGTCAGCAGCGCCCCGATCAGGAGCAACAAACAGCGTGGGCGTGCGATCATCTTTGCATTGCCTTCTCGTTCAGAGTCTAAGGGTCATGCCGTCGGCCAGCGAATAACGATAGATGCGATAGGCCGGAATCAGGCCGATCAGCAGACCTGCCGTTCCCACCAGAACGATCAGCCCGAATTCGTAAGCTGAAGGCCGGCCCACGGCGATGAACAAGCCGAGGCGCGACTCGAACCATGGCTGCCCGGCCAGCAATCCGATGTAAAGCGCCGCCACACCGAGCGCGATTCCCGCGGCTGTGAGGAACGCCGCCTCGCCGAGGATGAGCGCGAATACATGCATCGGCCGGGCGCCGACCGATCGCAAGATCGCCATTTCCCGGCGCCGCTCGCTCAGACTGGTGAGCAGCGCGACCAGCATGCCGGCCAGGCCCACGACCACCACCAGCCCGGACACTGCGAACAATGTCTTCTCGACCGCGCTCGTAATTTCCCATACTTCCTGCAATGCGACCCCGGGTAGCACCGCCGTCAGAGGTTCCCCGGAATATTCGTTCACCCAACGCTGCATCGAAAGCGCGGTACTGCGCGATTTCAGTCCAACCAGAAACGCGGTGATCGCACGCGGGGTTGACGGTATCTTTGTGGCCGCGTGGCGTTCCTCGCGGACGATCGCAGCGAGCGGATCGGCCGCACCGCCTTTATCGGTGTCTTCGTGCACGGCATCCAGGCCCGCCAGGGACACGTGCACCGTGCGGTCGACTGGCGTGCCGGTCCTCGCCAGGATGCCGGCGACCTTGAACGGATGATGCTCGTGCAGCGAAAAACTGACGTCGCCGGCGCCGTGGGCGATGACTATCGAGTCGCCCGGCCGATACTTCAAAGTGTCGGCGACGTCGGCACCCAGCACCGCATCGCGCTCATCGCCGAAGCCCTTGCCCTGTGTCAACACCAGCCGGCGATCGCGTGCGAAGCGAAAGTGCTCGAAGTAATCAGGCGTCGTGCCGAGCACGCGGTAACCGCGATGCGAATCGCCCAGCGACAGCGGAATGGTCCACGCCACTGCGGGGTTCGCCGCGATCGCGCGGTAGCTGTCCCAGCGCAGGTTGTTGGCGGCATTGCCGATATGGAATACCGAGTAGAGCAACAAGTGCACGGGGCTGCTGCGCGCGCCGACGATCAGATCCGTGCCGGAAATCGTGGCGGCGAAACTCTGGCGCGATTCGTGGCGGATGCGTTCCACGCCCAGCAGCAGCATGACCGCAAGCGCGATCGACAGCACCGTCAGCCCCGCGGTGAATTTGCGGTTGCGCAGGCTCTTGAGGGCAAGCGCGAGGATCATGGGTGGCGATCTCCGGAAGCGTTCCGCGCCGGGGAGGGTAGCAGCGCGCGGTTGATCTCGCCAAAAACAATGGCGCGATCGAACCGCGATGCGAGAGACGCGTCGTGGCTGACGAATATCAGCGCGGCCTGCTCGCGGGCGCACTCGCGGAACAGCAGGTCGAGAAACGCCGAACGCCGGTCGCTATCGAGCGCCGAGGTCGGTTCGTCGGCGATCACCAGCTCCGGCGCGCCGATCAACGCGCGGGCCGCGGCCACGCGCTGCTGTTGACCGACGCTCAGGTCCGTAACCGGTCGGCGCAGAACACCGGTTTCCGCCATATCGAGGTGCTCGAGCAGCCTGACCGCCTCGGCCTCGACGCTTGCGCCGGCACGAGTGGCGCGGAGCCTCCGCCGATCGGAGAAGCCGCACGGAAGGCAGACGTTTTCCACGACGGAAAGATAGGGAATGAGGTTGAACATCTGGAAGATGAAGCCGATGTGGTCGGCGCGGAAACGGTCGCGCGCCGTGCTGCCGAGCCTGCCGATGTCCTGTCCGAGAACCCGGACCGTGCCTTCCCGCGGCGTGACCACCCCTGCCAGCAGGCTGAGCAGCGTGGACTTTCCGCTGCCGCTCGGTCCGCGCAAAAAGATGCGCTCTGCGTTCGCGACGCGCAGGCTCTCGATGTCGACCACGACCGGGGCTGTGCCGGACCACGAGAAGCGCACGCCCGAGAGGTCGACGACGGCTTCGGGCGATACGTCGCTTTTCTCCGGCGATGTTTGCGTCGTGACTGTCGACTGGCCAGAACTGGGTGCCGCGCACATTCAGAATTTCAATCTTTCTTTCTCTGTTTACCCCATGGTGAATGCGATTTCGCCCTTCTTTGCGTCCTTTCTTTTCATCTTTGCATCATTTGCGTCAACGCCAATGATGCCGGCCTCCGGCCGGCTCAGATCACGGCGAGCGCGAGCTCGCCGAGTTCCTCGATCTCGATTCGCACTTTGTCACCGGCGTTGAGCCACTTGGTCTCGACCACGCTGCCGAGCAGCACGAATTCGCCCGCCCCGAGGGGGGCGAGACCATGTTTTGCCCGCGAGTTCGCCAGCCATGCCAGCGCCTCGAACGGATGCCCCATCACCAGCGCGCCGGTGCCGCGCCCGACTTCGACACCATTGACGTACGTCGCGCCCGAAAGCTTGCCAAGGTCGAGCTTGTCCCAGTCGCGCACCGGATCGCCGAGCACGCATCCGGAGTCGAAGAAGTCGTCGGCGATCAGCGTCGGCACACCGAGTGTACGAAAGTTCTTGTAGCGTTCGTCCACAAGCTCGATCGACGCCATCACCGCACCGACCGCCCTGCCCGCCAACTCGCGGTCGACCGGTGCTCCCGCCGGCGCGAGATCACGCGCGAGCTCCACTGCAATTTCGCACTCGATGCCGAGCCTGACGAAACCAGAGCGCGGAATGCGTCCGGAGCGGTGCAGCACGGTTTTCTCGAATATCACACCAGCGCAGGGATTCGGGATACCCAGGAAATTCTGCATGACCGATGTTGTGCAGCCGATCTTGTGACCGACCTGTCGTCCCAACCCGGCTATCGTAAGCAGCCCATTGAGCACGCGTTGCAATGCGTAACCCTCCGCCTCGGTCTGCGGTCGCATTGCCTCGGGAAGATCGGTGATCGGCTCAAGCGACAGCCGCTGATCGAGCAGACGGGTTGCCGCTTGCAGGGTTGGTGCGCTCAACAGCGTTTCTCCCAAAAAATCAGTTCGCCAGGATGCAATGACGCAATTGCACCACACAAACCGGCAACACGCGAACCTGGACGTAATATTCACAGGCCATGAAATCATCCCCGGAAGCGCCGTGAAGTTTTGCTGCCGCGCCGCATGAAAAAAGCATCCTCAGTTTGCTTGACACCCCAGAGGGGCTTCAACATAATCCAGACGCTGCACGGAGTCGCTCCACATAAAGAGCGAACAATCAAAAACTTATGTACGGAGGACGCATCATGAAGGATTATTCATCCGTCCTTCGCCGGCTAGGTCTGTCCCGAGGTTTGCTCCTGACGATTGCTACCGCCACGGCCTTGGCCTGGACGGGCGTCGCCAGCGCGCAAAACGCCGCAAAGACCGCCGTCGAAGCCGCCAAGAAAATCTGCAATGGCAAGACCATCACCATCGTCTGGGAAGCGGGACTGCAGTCGCTCGATCCAACCCAATTCTCCGGTCCGCTGTGGGAAAAGGAGACCGGTTGCAAGGTCAAGGTCGTCGAAGTCCCGACCGCGGAAATGTTCACGAAGATCATGCAGGAGTTCCGCGCGGGCACTGGCGCGTACGACGCGCTGAACGTAATCCCGGCGTGGATGCCCGACCTCGCGCAGGCCGGCGCACTGGAAGTGCTCGATCCTTACGTCGACAAGTACGGCTTTCGCGACGAGTTGAAGAAGATCGCGCCGACGTATCGCGACAATCAGATGACGGTCAACGGCAAGATCTACGGCTTTCCCGATGACGGCGACGTATTCTTGTTCTATTACCGCAAGGACATCTTTGCACGCGCCGACCTGAAGAAGGCGTTCAAGGACAAATACAAATACGATCTGGCGCCGCCGAAGACCTGGAAGCAATTCGACGAGATTGGCAACTTCCTGACCGAGGCGTTGAAGAAAGAAGGCATTTACGGCGCCGCGTTCTTCCGCGAGCCACCGTATACGATGTTCATGTTCCAGGAGCGCTTCCGCGTGGAAGGCGGCAAATTCTTCGACGCCGGCACCATGAAGGCAACGGTGAACAGCCCGATCGGCGTCAAAGTGTTCGCTGACATGCGCAATGAAAACCGATTCATGCCGCCAGGCGTGGAAAAGTTCGGCTTCGTCGAAAACCTCGCACTGTTCCTGAAGGGACAAAGCGCAATGACGATCTCCTGGCCGCCATACGGCCGCTTCGCTGCCGGTTATCTGGGCAGCGAAAAGGCGCTGGACTGGGTGCCGAAGTCGACGATCGCCGGCAAGGTCGGGTATGCGCTGCCCCCTGGCGGCCATCCCGAACTGGCGGCGGGTTTCGCGCTGTCGGTCGCCTCCACCAGCAAGCAGAAGGAAGCTGCGTATCTCTTCATCCAATGGCTTAACAGCGAAGAGATCAGCAACCAGCGCGTGCAGCTTCCGTACACTCTGCGCGATCCGTTCCGCGATTCGCACTATACGAATCCGGGCTACCTGAAGCTGTGGCCTGACGCCAAGGACTATCTCGCGGCACTGCACGCCGGCGCACAGACCGGTCTGCTCGACCTGTCGCTGATCCAGACCGACAAGTACGAGGAAGCTCTTCGCCAGGGCATCAGCAAGTTGTGGGCCGGCGAAGATCCGCAGAAGATTCTCGGCAAGGTGGCTGCGGACTGGGACGAAGTAACCAAGCAGGTCGGCGTGGACAAACAAAAGACGGTTTACAACGCCTGGGCTGCGAAGTCCGGTGCCTACCCGAAGTAAGCAGCACAAACGACGCGGATTGCTCCGGCGCTTCCAGTAGGAACCCGGAGCAAAACAAAAGGTGGGAGCGCTGGAACACGGCGCTCCCTTTTTTGTCGGCTACATTGCACAGGTTTTCTTGTGGCTTCAGATTCGATACCAAACCGCGCGGCCTTTGCGGACCGCAATTTCAAATATCTGCTAGTCGGACCGGCGATCTTCGTGCTGCTCCTGATCGGCATCTTTCCGCTGGTCTACCTGCTCTTGGTGAGCTTCCAGGGCCTCACCATGACCGAAACCAACACCGCCTTTGTAGGCGGCCGCAACTACGCGCAACTGTTCGACGATGCCCGCATGTGGGAGGCGTTGCTGCACACGGTGATTTTTACTGCAATCTCCCTGCCGATCGAATTGTTGCTCGGGCTGGCGATGGCGCAGTTGTTCCTCGAGCGGATCCCCGGGCGACAGGTTTTCATTGCGCTGCTGGTGCTGCCGGTGGTCGTGTCGCCGATCGTTTCCGGCGCGACCTGGGCTTTGCTGTTCGACCATCGATTCGGTCCGATCAACCAGGTCATCGGCTGGTTCACTGGCAACGATTCGGCGATCCTGTGGACCATCAATCCGAATCTCGTATATCCCGCGATAATCGCAGCGGAAATCTGGCAGTGGACGCCATTTATGTTTCTGCTGCTGCTCGCGGCGCTCGCGAACGTCGACAAATCGCAGCTCGAGGCGGCCGCCATCGACGGCGCAAGCTGGTGGCGCACATTCTTCCGGATCGTGTTGCCTGCGATCTGGCCGGTCATGGCAATCGCGATCCTGATTCGCGGACTCGACCTGTTCCGCATGTTCGACATCGTCTGGGCATTGACCAAGGGCGGCCCGGGCACGATGACCGAAACCATTTCGATCTTCACTTACGTCAAGGGCTTCCAGCAATTCGAAACCAGCTACACGGCCGCGGTCGCGTTCCTGGTCATCATCCTGCTGTCGGCAATCGTAATGCTCGCGCTGAAAAGAGTGGAGTTGGCGCGATGAGCGACCTGGCGAGGGAATTGACTATCGGGGTTGCAAGATGATGACTATCAAACAGCGAACCACGATCCGGATGGCGCTGCGTCTTCTTGCCGCCGTTGTCATCACGTTGCTGTTCCTGTTCCCCGTCTACTGGTTGTTCATGATCTCGTTCAAGACGCCGGAGGAGATCTACTCGTTTCCGCCGAAGTGGTATCCGGGTCGGATCCATTTCGATAACTATGCGGTTCTGTTCAAGGACGGCGACGCGGTCACGGTATGGAACAGCCTGGTGGTCGCCGGCGTCAGCACGGTAATCGCGATGTTTCTCGGCACCATCTGCGCCTATTCGCTCGCCCGCTTCAGGACCGGGGGCGAGCATCTGGCCAATTGGATCATCTCACAGCGCATGATCCCGCCGATCGCAGTCGTATTTCCGATCTTTCTCCTATTCGTCTGGCTGCATCTGGTCGATACCTATATAGGTGTGATATTGCTCTACACTGCATTCAACCTGCCTTACGTGATCTGGATGATGCGCGGCTATATTCTCGACATCCCGAAAGCCCTTGAGGAATCCGCGCTGGTGGACGGCTGCACCCGCTGGCAGGTGATATGGAAAGTCGTGTTCCCGATGTGCCGCGCCGGCTTGTTCGCGACCGCGATCTTCACTTTCGTATTCGCCTGGAACGATTTTCTGTTCGCCCTGGTGCTGACGCGCACAGAGGCGACGACTTATACGGTCCAGATTACTCATTACTTCGGCGGCCAGTCGAACTTCTGGGCCAAGATTTCCGCAATGTCGGTGCTCGGCACGCTGCCGATCTTCATCGCGGTGGCGTTCATGCAGCGCTACCTGGTGCGCGGGATATCACTGGGAGCGGTGAAAGGTTAAGTACGTGAAGGTGTGAAGGGTGAATGAGTGAAGGGGTAAAACCCGTTCGCGTGATGGGGTAGCTGCGTTGGGCCTCTACCCTTCACTCCTTCACGCATTCACACATTCACAAGCGCTCCACTTTCTGGTAACTACGTATGGCAGATTTGAAAATTACAGCCCTGCACAAATACTACGGCTCCGTACACGCCGTGCGCGGCATCGACCTCGAGATTCCAGCGGGTGAATTCACTGTGCTAGTGGGCCAGTCGGGCTGCGGCAAAAGCACCCTGTTGCGGACCATCGCCGGGCTGGAAGAGGCCGACAAGGGCAGCATCGAGATCGGCGGCGAGACCGTGCATCACCTGCCGCCGCGCGATCGCGACATCGCAATGGTTTTCCAGAACTATGCGTTGTATCCGTACATGAAGGTGTTCGACAACATTGCGTTCGGGTTGCGCTCGCGCAAAACTCCCAAGGATCAGATCGAGCCCAAGGTAAAGGTCGCCGCCAACATGCTGGGCATCGATCATCTGCTCGATCGCTATCCACGCCAGCTTTCGGGCGGCCAATTGCAACGCGTCGCCATCGGCCGCGCGATCGTGCGCAATGCCCGGCTCTTCCTGTTCGACGAACCGCTGTCGAATCTGGATGCGCAGCTGCGCGACGAGATGCGCGGAGAGATCAAGCGCCTGCATCAGGAACTCGGCAGGACCATGATTTACGTCACCCATGATCAGATCGAAGCGATGACCATGGCCGATCGCATCGTGCTGCTGCGCGACGGCGTGATCGAGCAGGCCGGTGCGCCGCTGGAACTGTTCGAGCGACCCGCCACCAAGTACGTCGCCGGTTTCCTCGGTTCGCCTTCGACGAACTTCATCAATGGGCGCCTCGTGGGAGAAGGCGGCGGACTCGCCGTCAGGCTGGAAGACGGCACGTTGCTGGCGCTGCCGCCTGATCGAGCGGCGAAACTCGCGGACCGGCGCGACCAGACTGTCATCCTCGGCTTGCGTCCGGAGCACATGAACCGCGCGCATCCCGGCGACTCGCGCAGCGGATTGGCCCGCCATACCGCGACCATCGAATTGCTGCAGCCGACCGGCTCCCGCACCTATGTCACGTTCAAACTCGGCGGCACTGATGTAAACGCAGAACTGCAGGCACACGACGCCACCGGGATCAACCAGAAGATCGAACTGTCGATCGACATGAACCGGGCGATTGTGATCGATCCATCTACCGAGAAAGTACTTTAGAACTGAACCACGGAGAACACGGAGAACGACAACAGGCAGGGTGAACTGCTGGCTGCGCACGGATTTTCAGGGGTTCCTATTTCGCTTTCCTACCCACATTTGCGCGGTCGTGGTCATTTATCTCGTCCTTGCTTTTCCTCCGTGCTCTCCGCGTCCTAAATGGGTACTCCACGCTTCGCGAGGGTATCCGTGGTTCATGCCTGATTGAGAGATCGGAGGAGAAAGAGATGAAAGCAACCAAACCCTCGCGCGCGATTGCGCTTTGCGGCACAGAACAACCCGACGCACCGGGTCGCGTGCTGACCGCCGGCCCGCTGTCGGTTGAATTCGAAAACGGCCAGCTCCGCTATCTCAAGGTCAACGGCGTCGAGGTGCTGCGCGTGGTCGGGTTTCTGATCCGGGACAAGAACTGGGGCACGGCCGCGCCCGCGATCAGCAATCTGAAGATCGATCAGCGCGCCGACGGTTTCTCGGTTTCCTTTCACGCCGAAATCCGGATCGAAAGCCAGCAGCTCTCGTACGACGCGAAGGTCGAGGGCACGCAAGACGGTAACCTCGAGTTCACCGGAACGGCGCTGCCGAAAACCGATTTCCTTACCGCGCGCACCGGTTTCGTCGTACTGCATCCACTGAAAGGCGTCGCCGGTTTCCCGGTCGACATCGAACACGTCGATGGCCGCAAGGTCAAGAGCAAGTTCCCCAAACTCGTGAATCCGATCCAGCCGGTGCTAGACATCCGCTCGCTGACGCACGAAGTACTGCCCGGACTCAGGGCGACGGTGCTGATGGAGGGCGACACCTTCGAGATGGAAGATCATCGCAACTGGACCGATGCTTCGTTCAAAACCTATGTTCGTCCCCTGATCCGCCCCTGGCCGTACACGCTGAAAGCGGGGGAAGCGGCGAGGCAATCCATCAAGGTCACGTTGAGCGGATCGGTGGAGGGAGGCGACAAAGTGGCCGCCGATAGAGGTATCGAAATCAAACTCGGCGCCGTGTCCCGCGATTCCCTGCAACCGGTGGGGCTCGGCGTGCCCGCGGAAGAGATCGAACACGCGATCGCCCGGCTCGGCCTGCTCAAGCTCGCGGCGCCGCGCTTCCTGATCTGTCACATCGATCCGCGCAGAAAGCATGGCCTCAAGGAACTCTACGGCTATCGCGTGCTGAGCGAAGAGACCGATGCCGAAGTCGCGCTGGAAGCCGTGGTCGAAAGTATCGATGAGTTCCGCAAGGAATTGAAGCAACTTGCCGACATGGTCAGGCAGTCCGGCATCAAGCTGTCATCGATCGCCGTCGTGCCGGTTGGCGACCTGAAATCGGTGTTGCCGGGCGGGCCGCGTCCACCCGCGCCGAAACTCGAAGACCTCTACGCGGCGGCGCGCGAGGCCTTCCCCGGCCTCAGGCTCGGCGGCGGCATGTTCTCCTTCTTCACCGAACTCAATCGCAAACATCCGCCCGCAAAACTGCTCGACTTCGTCGTCAACACCACCAGCCCGATCGTTCACGCGGCAGACGACCGGTCGGTAATGGAAACCCTGGAGGCGTTGCCTTATCAGGTCACCACCGCGCGCTCCTTCATCGGCAAGACCGCGTACCGCATCGGACCGAGCGGCATCGGCTGCCGCGACAATCCCCATGGTGCGACCTGGACGCCCAACCCGGACAACGTGCGCGTGTGCCTGACCAAGCTCGAACCCCGGCAGCGCGCCCTGTTCGCCGCGGCATGGACGCTGGGCTATATCGCCACGTTCGCGCGCACTGGCATCGAAGCGATTGCGATGGGCGCGCCAACCGGGCCGCTCGGCATCATCTATCGCAAAGCGGAACACAAGCAGCCGTGGTACGACCAGCTTTCCGGTACGGCGGTGTTCCCGGCGTATCACGTCATCAGCGGCCTGACCCGCGGCGCGGGCCGGAAACTGGTGAACGCGGACTCTTCGGATTCCGCGAAAGTGCAGAGCCTGGCCTACAAGGGCAAAGGCGGCACGACGCTGTGGCTTGCCAATCTAACTGCGGAAAATCAGCCGGTAAAACTGTCCGGCGCGAAAGGCGCGATATTCGGCACGACGCTCGACGAAGACAGTTTCGTAAGCGCAACCACCGATCCGCGGGGTTTCCAGAAAAGCTGGAAGGCGATGAAGGATGCGCTGACGTTGAAACCTTACGCGGTCGCCGTCATTTCGATCAACGACTGAAGCCGGCCCGGCAGCCCTGCTGTATCCTGACTCCGCCCGAGGGAATTCGGGACCAGAACAACATCGCGCCGCGCGAAGCGCCGAGCGCCGGACAACAACAGGGGGAGAGCAATGGATGCTTCGCAGCGCAGAGTCATGCTGGCTTCGGCTGTCGGGTCGGCCCTGGAGTGGTATGACTTCTTCATCTACGGCACGGCTGCGGCACTGGTCTTCGGTGACTTGTTCTTTCCCAAGCTCGAGCCCGCCGCGGGCACGCTTGCCGCGTTCGCAACTTTCGGCGTCGGTTTTTTCGCGCGGCCATTCGGCGGCATGGTGTTCGGCCACCTCGGCGACCGGCTCGGGCGCAAGCCGGTGCTGGTGATCACGTTGCTGCTGGTGGGGGTCGGGACCTTCCTGATCGGTTTGTTGCCGACCTACGAAACAGCCGGCATCTGGGCACCCGCGATGCTGGTGGCGCTGCGCCTGGTGCAGGGTTTCGGCGCCGGCGCGGAATACGGCGGCGCGGTGATCCTCGCGGTCGAGCACGCGCCCCCAGGCAAGCGCGGATTCTTCGGCAGTTGGGCAGCGCTCGGCGTGAACTTCGGCCTGTTGCTCGCCACAGGCGTCTTCGCACTGGTCTCGCTGCTGCCCAAGGAAGATTTTCTGAACTGGGGTTGGCGCATTCCGTTCCTGCTGAGCATCATCCTGATCGTGTTCGGCTTCTACATCCGCGCCCGCGTTTCGGAAACCCCGGTCTTCAGCGAAATCGCGTCCAATGCCAAGGCTGCGCGCTCGCCGGTGAAAGAAGCCTTTCTCAAGCACCCCCGCGAGTTCCTGGTGGTGTTCGGCGCGCGTCTCGCGGAAAACGGACTGGGCTTTCTGTACCCGGTATTCACGCTGAGTTACATGACCAAGCAGCTCGGTCTTTCCCGGACCATGGTGCTTTCCGGAATCATGTGCGCGTACGCCATTTCGCTATTCACTATTCCCTTTTTCGCTTCCCTGTCGGACCGCATCGGCCGGCGCCCGGTGTATGGCAGCGCAGCCCTGTTTTCCGCTGTGATGGCGTTTCCATTTTTCTGGATGGTGGACACCGGTTCCCCAGTGCTGGTATGGATCTCACTCATTCTGGTGATCGCTGTCGGCGTCGCCGGCATGTTCGGTTCGCAGGCAGCGTACTTCGCGGAGCTGTTTGGCGCGCGACTTCGCTACAGCGGCTTCGCCTCCGCGCGTGAATTGGGCTCGCTGCTCGCGGGCGGTCCCGCGCCGTTCGTTTCCGGCCTGCTGCTGATATGGGCGGGTGGCAGGCCCTGGGGGGTGGCCGGCTACATCATCGTGCTGTCGCTGCTCACCGCAATCGCGATCTATTTCGGGCCTGAGACCTACTTGACCGACATCCATGCCAGCAGGACGGAGGACGGCGCGCGCAGCTAGGTCGACGAGCGACACACGGATTTAAAATTACGTCCCATCCAACTCGGCCGTTACAGTATTGCAGTGCTCCAATCGCAGGAGGTCCTCATGCTTGCCGTGATTTTCGAAGTCTGGCCCGCTGAAGGAAGGGCCGCCGAGTATTTCGATCTGGCGGCCCGTCTGAGAACCGACCTGGAGCGCATCGACGGGTTCATTTCAATCGAGCGCTTCCAGAGTCTCGTCACGCCGGACAAATTCGTTTCGATCTCCTTCTGGCGCGACGAAGAAGCGATCGGCGCATGGCGCAGGCTGGAAGAGCACCGGGCGGCGCAGAACAAAGGGCGCGCCGGCGTGTTCGCGGACTATCGCCTGCGCGTCGCCTCGGTGGTACGCGACTACGGCATGAAAGAGCGGAGCGAAGCGCCCGCGGACAGCCGCGAGGCGCACGGCTAGGGCCTCAGCTATACCGGCTGCGTGCGAGCGCGGCACCTGCGCCAAGCGCGGTGAGCTTGGCCATGGCGACATTGCGGTCCATGGGCGCCATGCCGCAGTTCGTGCACGGCTGCAGACGTTCCTTCGGCACGTGCCTCATCGCTTCGGCGATGACGCCGGCAACGTCTTCCGCGGTCTCGATCTTGTCGGACGCCACGTCGATCACACCGAGCAGCACGTCCTTTCCCGCCAGCAGCTTCAACAGGCTGATCGGAACGCGCGAATTGATGCACTCGACCGACACCTGATCCAGGCGGCTCTTCGCCAACGCGGGAAATATCTCTTCGTATTGCCGCCATTCGGTTCCGAGCGACTTCTTCCAGTCGATATTGGCCTGAATGCCGTAACCGTAGCAGATATGAACGGCGGTCTTGCAGCGCAGTCCTTCGATTGCCCGATGCAGCGCGTCGATTCCCCAGCGCTTCACGTCGTCCATGTAGACATTGAAAGCAGGCTCGTCGAACTGGATCAGGTCCACGCCTTGCGCTTCCAGAGCGCGCGCCTCCTGATTCAGCAGCTCGGCGAATGCCATCGCCATCTTCACCTTGTCACCGTAGTACGAGTCGGCGATGGTGTCGACGATGGTCATCGGCCCCGGCATGGTGATCTTGAGCTTGCGTTTCGTATGTGCGCGGGCAATCTTCGCCTCCGATTCGTGCACCCTGCCGCGCAAGCGTAAAGGCGCGACCACCATCGGCACCATCGCGTCATAACGGTTGTTGCGAATCCCCATCTTGACCTTGTGCTCGAAGTCGATTCCCTCGACCGATTCGAGGAAGCCGTGCACGAAATGCTGCCGCGACTGTTCCCCGTCGCCGACGGTGTCGATGCCGGCATCCTCCTGTGACTTGATCCATAGCAGGGTGGCGTCGCGCTTTGCCTCGGCGAGCGCTTCACCCGAGAGCTTCCATTGGGGCCACAGCTTGTTCGGCTCGGCGAGCCAGGACGGCTTGGGCAAGCTGCCTGCAATAGTCGTTTCAAACATGCGCATGTCCTGAGAGTAATGGGTAGCGCCACATAGTAATCCCGTATGCAATCCGACGCGAACCCGTCAGTTTTGCACACAGGCGCCCGATCGGCGAGAATCCCTTCGCCACCGCTGCAAGACCGGGATTCACCGCGATCGGAGCACGCCATGATGAAGTTCCTTTTGACGATTTCGCATGCCATTGACGCGCTCAACGAGCGGGTCGGACGAACCGTTCTCTGGCTCGTGTTGGTGATGGCGCTGGTCAGCGCATCCAACGCATTGGCTCGTTACCTGTTCAACCTGAGCTCGAACGCCTGGCTCGAACTGCAGTGGTATCTGTTCGCGGCGATATTCCTGTTGTGCGCCGGGTACACGCTGTTGCATAACGCGCATATCCGGATCGACGTGGTGTCGTCGCGGCTTACCCGCCGGGCTCAGGCCTGGATCGATGTCTTCGGCACCCTCTTCTTCCTGCTGCCCGTATCGCTCTACATCATGTGCCTGGCATGGCCGATCTTCGTCAACGCCTGGGTCAGCGGCGAGATGTCGAGTAACGCCGGCGGCCTGATTCGCTGGCCGGCAAGGCTGATCGTTCCGGTCGGGTTCTTTCTGCTGAGCCTGCAAGGCGTCTCCGAGCTGATCAAGCGCATCGCCTTCCTGAAGGGCCTGATCCCGGATCCGATGGAAAGACACGCAGATCCGGCCATCGAGCAGCTGCGCGCCGACGAGGGAGCGGCGAAATGATCGCCTTCGTCACCGCGAACATCGGGCCGCTGATGTTCGGGGCGCTGGTAGTGTTCCTGCTGCTGGGCTACCCGGTCGCGTTCGCGCTTGGCGCGGTCGGCCTGGCCTTCGGCTTCCTCGGCGTGCAATTGGGGCTGTTGCACTCGGCCCTGTTCCAGGCCTTGCCGGAACGGATCTTCGGCATCATGGCCAACGACACGCTGCTGGCCGTGCCGTTCTTCACCTTCATGGGACTGGTGCTCGAGCGCAGCGGCATGGCCGAGGACCTGCTCGACACGGTCGGCCAATTGTTCGGGCCGGTCCGCGGCGGCCTTGCCTATGCCGCCGTACTCGTCGGCGCACTGCTGGCCGCGACCACCGGGGTGGTGGCCGCGTCGGTCATCTCGATGGGGCTGATTTCGCTGCCGATCATGCTGCGCTACGGCTATGACCGGCGCCTCGCGACCGGCGTGATTGCAGCTTCGGGGACACTTGCGCAGATCATCCCGCCGTCGCTGGTACTCATCGTACTCGCCGACCAACTCGGCCGCTCGGTGGGCGACATGTACCAGGGCGCGATTCTGCCAGGCCTGGCGTTGACAGGCCTCTATCTGATCTACGTGCTCGGCAGATCTTTGTTCTCCCCGATGGCTGCACCTGCGCTGCCGGCCGAAGCGCGCAAGCTGCGCGGCGTCAAACTGCTGCGCCGGGTGATTTTTGTTCTGATCCCGCCGCTCGCACTGATTTTCCTGGTGCTTGGAACGATCTTCCTCGGCATCGCCACACCTACCGAAGGCGGGGCCATGGGAGCTACGGGTGCGCTGATCCTCGCGCTCATCAACCGGCGCCTGAACTGGTCCCTGCTCAAGCAGGCGATGAACTCGACGGCGAAGCTGTCCTCCTTTGTCATTTTCATCCTGGTGGGCTCGACCGTCTTCAGCCTCACGTTCCGCGGCGTGAACGGCGATCTGTGGGTCGAGCACCTGCTCACCGGCCTTCCCGGCGGTCCGATCGGTTTTCTGGTCGTGGTCAACGCGCTCGTATTTGTCCTCGCCTTCTTTCTCGACTTCTTCGAGCTCGCCTTCATCATCGTGCCGCTGCTCGCACCGGTGGCGGACAAGCTCGGCATCGACCTGATCTGGTTCGGCGTTCTGCTCGGGGTCAACATGCAGACATCTTTCCTGCACCCGCCCTTCGGATTCGCCCTGTTCTATCTGCGCAGCGTGGCCCCGGCCCAGGCATATCTGGACAAGATCAGCGGCAAGCTGATCGCAGCGGTCACCACCGGCCAGATCTACTGGGGTGCCGTGCCCTTCGTCGTGATCCAGGTCGTCATGGTCGGAATCGTGATCGCGTTCCCGCAGATCGTCACCGTCACCTTGCACAAGAGCACGGTCGATCCGTCAAAGATCGAAATCAACATTCCCACGCCGGAATACGGGCGCGAGCAACTGGAGGACAAAGGTGCCGCGCGTGATGCCGGCGCATCCAAGCGGGACAAGGCGGGGGACACGCCCGGCAAGCAGCGTTCGGGTGCCGACGAAGGCAGCGATCTGGAAAACCTGTTCAAGCAGTCGAAATAATCGATTCAACTTTCACAGACACAAACCCCGCCGCCGACGGGGTTTGCGATTCGATGGATCGCGAATCGATGCCGGCTTATTTCCCTTCGCCGAGCTTCGAGAAGAACGCGTAGTTGTCGTAAGTGGATTCGGCGACGCGGAACCAGAGAAACTGCTCGTCGCGAAATTTCTTCCACCCGGGATAGATGCGCTTCCAGTGTTCGCTCTTCGCCTTCAACTCCTCGTACAACTCGTAGGCCGCTTTCTCGGACGCTTCCATCACCGATTTCGGGAAAGGCCGCAACTTCGTTCCGCTGGCCACCAGGCGGCGCAGCGCCGGCGGATTTTGCGCGTCGTATTTGGCCGGCATCCAGACATTGGCTTCGCCGCAAGCCGCAGTCAGCGCGGCCTGGTAGGACTTCGGCAGTTCGTTCCATTTCTTCTCGTTGACGAGCGCCATCAATATCGGCCCTCCTTCCCACCATCCGGGGTAGTAGTAGTACTTCGCTACCTTGTTGAAGCCCAGCTTCTCGTCGTCGTAAGGCCCGACCCACTCCGCGCCGTCGATGGTGCCTTTCTCGAGCGCGGGATAGATGTCCGGCCCGCCGATCATCTGCGGCACCGCGCCGAGCTTTGCCAGCACCAGCCCGGCCATGCCGCCGATGCGGAACTTCAGCCCCTTGAGATCCTCGACGGAATTGACTTCCTTGCGGAACCAGCCGCCCATCTGGCAGCCGGTATTGCCGGCCGGGATCGCAATGCAGCCGTACTCCCTGAACAACGGTGCCATGGCTTCGGCACCGCCGCCAAAATGCCACCATGCATTCGCCTGGCGCGAGTTGGGACCGAACGGGACGGAGCAGGCGAGGGCGAACGTCGGATCCTTGCCGAAATAGTAGTACGTCGCCGTATGGCCCATTTCCACTGTACCGGCCTGGACGGCATCGAGCACCTGCAGCGCCGGCACGATCTCGCCTGCAGCGAAGGTGCGGATCTGGAACTTGCCGTCGGTGATTTCGGCAACACGTCTCGCGACCAATTCGGCGCCGCCGAACAAGGTGTCGAGGCTCTTCGGCCAACTCGCCGCCAGCCGCCACTGAATGGTCGGTTGCGACTGGGCAATGACCGGTGCAGCAACAACGCTTGCAGCCACGCCTGCGGCCGCCTTCCCGAGAAACGATCTGCGCTCCATAAGTCCCCCGTGGTGATCGAACGTTTGTCGAATCGATTCCGCGTACGTTGCGATTCTAGTTCCAGTCGGCCCGGGGCGGGGTCGGTCCGTTGCCTCCAGCCCTTCGCTTGAGGTGAAATATTCAGATTGTCTGGTTTTCCTCGAGTATCTGATGCCCATCGCGCGTCGCAACGGGGCGATCCCGGTTGGTTCGGGAAACGAGAGGGCAGAGGTACCCTTTGACGGCATCGAAATGTAGTCGTATAAAGGGAGTCGCAGGATACGGGAGCAGTGATCAATCAGTCGGATATGACCGTTCAACGGGTACTTCTCAGGCCTTTTTTCCTCTTCTCTTCAAGATCCCGCAATCGGGCAGCGCCCACACTCTTAAACTATTTCAGGAAGACAAAGACATGGCTACAGGTACCGTTAAGTGGTTCAACGACGCAAAAGGCTTCGGATTCATTACGCCGGATGACGGCGGCAAGGATCTTTTTGCCCATTTCTCCGCGATCCAGGACGCCGGCTTCAAGTCCCTCAAGGAAGGCCAGAAGGTCAGTTTCGACAAGACCACGGGGCCCAAGGGCGACCAGGCGTCGAATATCCGACCGGCGTAATCCGTGTGGAGCAGTAGTCTTTCAATACCCGCCTCGGGGGGTATTCAGGACTGAAAAAAGCCCGGTTTCCCGGGCTTTTTCTTTTTGCGTTGCGGGAGTTTCGTATGATACCGGCCCGTTTATCCGCGCTTGTGTTTTCCGTTTTCCTGCTCGCCGCATGCGCCACTGCATCGCACGTCATCACCGGCAAAACCCGCACACCGATCGATCCATCACAGGTCAAAGTCTATTCGACCGCTCCGCCGGGTTACGAGGAAATCGCGGTCGTCGACGCCACGAGTCGATTGTCGTTCTCGTTCGGCGATCAGAAGAAAATGGACGCGGTCATGGAGAGGCTCAGGAAGGAGGCGGCTTCGCTGGGCGCGAACGGCGTGCTCCTGCAAAGTACGGGTACCGAGTCCGGCGGCGGGATCAGCACCGGCATAGGCACGGGGGTTGGGATCGGCGGCGGGCTGTCGGTCGGCACCGGCATTTTCACGGCGAGCGACAACAAGACCGGGCGCGGCCTGGCAATCCACGTTCCGACGCCACCGCAGCAGTAGACAGAACGCTCTCCGGGTCGCATAGGACGGTGCCCCGTTGCGCGTAAGATGGTTTTTCCAGCGTGATCGTGGTCGCGGGAGGTCGCATGAAAGCCGTACTTCGTCTCTTGGCAGTGCTCGCAGGTTTCTTCTTCGCCGGCTCCACTTTGGCACTCAACCCGGGCGATCGCGTCGACAACTTCCGTCTGCTTGACCAGACAGGGGCATCGCACGAACTGTATTACTTGTCCGATGCCAAGGCCGTGGTATTGATGACCTATGGCAACGGCTGCGGCATCGTGCAGAAGAGCTTGCCGCGGCTCAAGGAAATCCGCGATGAGTACAAGGCAAAGGGCGTGGAAATTCTTTTGATCGATTCCAACCTGCAGGACAATCGTAACGCCGTTGCCAGGGAGTCGGCCGATTTCAACAATGACTTGCCGATCCTCATCGACGAGACGCAGCTCATCGGCGAAGCGCTGGGTGTGGATCGCACGGCCGACGTATTCGTCGTCGATCCGAAAAACTGGCAACTGGTTTATCGCGGACCGATCGACGATCGCCTCTCGTATGGCACGCAAAAGCCGGCTGCGAAGAAGCAATATTTAACGGATGCGCTGGACGCCACGCTTGCCGGAAAGCCGGTTGCGGTCGCGAAGGCAGAAGCGCTGGGCTGCCTCGTCAATCTTCCGGAGCGCGAGCGCCATGACGCGCACGCACGGATTTCCTATATCGAGCGGATCGCGCCGCTGCTCGTCGACAAGTGCGTCGCCTGCCATCGCGAAGGCGGGGTCGGCCCCTGGGCGATGACGGGCTACGACATCGTGCACGGGTTCGCGCCGATGATCCGCGAGGTCGTTCGCACCAAACGCATGCCGCCGTGGCATGCCGATCCGCACTACGGCAGTTTCGTCGGAGATCGCTCGATGACGAACGAAGACGCCAGGGATCTGGTTCACTGGATCGAGGCTGGCGCGCCGCGCGGCAAGGGGCCCGACCCGCTTGCGACGCTGGATAAATCCTGGTCCGAATGGACATTGGGCAAACCCGATTTGATCGTCGAAGTCCCCGCCTACCAAGTACCGGCCACAGGTGTGATCAGCTACCAGTATCCGCACGCCGCCAATCCACTGGGACGCGACGTCTGGATTCGAGCGATTGAAATCATTCCGGGCAACCGTGCGATCGTTCATCACGTGCTGGCCGGCATTGATGATCCCGGCAACGGCGAACGGCGTGCGATCCGTGGCCAGATGGGCGAACTGGGTGGCTATGCGCCGGGCAAGAACGCGATACCCTATCCGACCGACACCGGGATATTGCTGCGCAAGGAAGCAAGTTTCCGATTCCAGATGCACTACACGCCGAACGGCAAAGCGATTGCCGATGTGACCCGATTGGGTTTGTATTTTTACGACGAGCCGCCGAAACATTCGATGCAGATGGACATCATCTATAACGCATCGCTTGCGATTCCGGCCAACACGAAATCGTATTCGGAATCGCTCGATCACGTCTTCGACCGGGACGTCATGCTCTACAGCCTGCTGCCGCATGCGCACTTGCGTGGGCGGGCCGCAAAATTCACGGCGCACTATCCGGACGGCCGCGAAGAGATTCTGCTGTCGGTGCCGAAATACGATTTCAACTGGCAGCCGTTATACGTATTGAATCCACCGAAACTGATGCCCGCCGGCACTCGCGTCGTGATGGACATGACCTGGGACAATTCCGCGCAGAATCCCGCCAATCCCGATCCGGACAAGGTCGTGCGTTGGGGAGATCAGACCTGGGAGGAAATGAATGTCGGGTGGTTCCGGTTCCGCAATGCGAACGACGAAGACCGCGCTAACGCAACGCGCGTCGGCGCTGACACGCGTGCCGCGGATTTGCGGCAGGACCGCCGCGCAAACTGATCTGTTGATATGCGCTCTGCGTTCCAAAACAAAACGGCGCCCGAGGGCGCCGGTTTTACTTACGGAAGACTGTTCGCTTTCCGCCGATCAGCAGCCGGTGGTGACCGGGGCACTGATTACCGGCGCCGCTCCGGCCGCGGCGGGGGCTGTATAGGTGAAGAAACATGTCGCCGGGGTATTGCCGACTACCTGGATGTCCAGGGCTGACCCGGCAGCTGCCCCGCCGCCCGCCTGGCCGAAGCCTTCGGCTGTGAACTGAGCCGCAGTCGGATTGAACACCGAGGTTAAACCCGCGGCGGAGATAATTCCAGCACCGGCGCCCGCGGCGAGTGCCTGGGGATAGCCGTTGACGAGGGCCACAAGGCCGCCTTCCGTACAAATGTTCGTCGTATTCGTTGCGGTACCGCCACCAGCGGGGCAAGCCGCTGCATCGGCAACGCCGTTACGCGCCAGAAAGACGGCGTGTACGAGTGCCGCAGAGGCGCCCACGGCGCCACGAACCGCGTTCAGCTTGGCAATCCGCGCATCGGTTTGCATGCTGACGAATCGCGGCAGTGCCACCGCCGCGAGGATGCCGACAATGGAAATGACCACTACGAGTTCGATCAGGGTAAAACCCTTGCTGTTTTTCACTGATATCTCCATTCGTTCGATAGAAATCCAAATAGAACCCATGGCATTGCGATGGCACAGCAATGTACACACGGTGAACTTCTTATGCAAATAGCAAGCCAAATCGGCGTGTCCGGTCGGACCGGGTTGCGGCCACGAAACCGTCGTCGGAATTGCAACAGCGGGAGCGCAAATTCTCCGCCGGAGGCTCAATGGATCGGCTCTTTGCGGCCCTGCTTGCAAGAATTGGCGCATGGCTGTGAGCGCATGCAACGGATATTCGACACTCGCGTCGAACCGGAGTCAATGAAAACGCTTGCCTCGCCACGGTCGCGACTCTGGAGGTTCGGCAGAAATACAACGAAGCAGCCAGACTCCCGCGAGGCCGCTGGATTGCTCACGCATGGACGCACGGTCAGGTCGGTGCAAGAAGGCCGGCCTGGACTTTGAGCGGCGCGATCCCTTGCCGGTCTATCCGATAAATGCCCTGTCAGCGCTCACCCCCGCCGGAATGTTGCGCCGATCATCAACGACCGCCGCGGGTACAGCCCCCCCCTGCTCCTGATGGAGGCTGCCCGCGCCGGGATTACTTCAGGCCCATGCAGTTGGCGTAGTAAGTGACGGTCGCAGGCCAATCGGAGAAAATTCCGATGACGCCGACCTGGCGCGCGAGAACATCCAGCGTCTTGTACATGTCGCTGTCCTTCTTCACGGCCTTGCCTTCGGAATCGAACAGGTAGTAGAAGCCGGCGGAAGCCGCGCCCCGGCGAAGGTCCGCGCGCTCCAAGGTCCAGGTGATGGTATCGAACCCCAGCCCCTTGATGTCCAGCGCGTATTGAGACACAACGATTTCTGCGTTTGCATTGACCGCAAGCGGCGCGATGATCTTCACGCCCTTTTTCTTCAGTTGCTTGAACTCATCGAGTGAAGGGCGTGGAATCGCCGGCGTGACGGTCGGATCGATGTTGTCGAGATAGACAGCCTGCTTGCCGAATTTCGGCTCGTTCTAAATCCAGTAAAGGATATCGTCCCTGTTGAACGATTGCGCCCAGATGTCTTTCGGATCGACGCCCGCCGCCTTCAGCTCGTCGATCATTCTCTGTGCGTATTTCGCCTGGCTGCCGAATACCGCCTTGATGCGATCAGGGTCGCCTTCGTTGAGTTCGGGCGTGTGCTTCACGCCGTTTTTCTCGTTGAGTCGAATGCTTTCCTTGAGGGTCATCAACGTGCCGCGTCCGGTGTAGAGGTCCGTACGCCAGCCCGGCGTGCCGCCCAGATAGCCTTCAGCCGTCGTCGCGGCAGGATTGCTTGCATCCATCTTGCCCTTGAGCGTTTTGAACTCGGAGAGCGTCAGGTCGCTGGTGCAGCATTTGGGGTTCGATCCCGGGCCGGACCATGGCACGCTACATTTGGCATTCAAAGGCGAGGCAACGATATTGGTTGTCGTGTGAAGGTCACATTCCGCATGGCGGCAAACCAGCTCGCCGTCCTTCGTAAACGTCGTGTCGCACTCGACGATGCCGGCGCCCATGCGCGCCCCGGCCTGGTAGGCCTCTTTCGTATGCTCGGGAAACTGCAGCGCCGCGCCGCGATGGCCGATCAAAAAAGTGGTGCGGTAGAACGGACCGTTTTCGCACTTCATCAACCGGTCTTTGAGCTCGCCTTCGTCCATGCCTTCCATCAGATAGAAGGGCCGCGGGCCAAGTTGAATGGCGTCGTCCTGCATTCGCTTGCCATGATCGCTGTAGAAACCACGACCGTCGTAATATTCGTTGTGTTTGCCGCCGTAGAAACGGCTGTCTTCATCGGCATTAGCCGCTGACGCGGGCACCGTGGCGATGACGGCCGTCACGGCGAGCGTACGAAACGTGTTGTGCATCGGTCTCTCCTTTCAACTCGAGTTGAACTGGGCAGGCGCGCAGTGGCACCCGCCGAGCACGTTATGCCCGAGCTGTGTAGATACCGTGGCAAATGTATGACCGTTTCGTGCAGATGAAAAGCAGCCGCAAGAACTCGCACCGCTTTCTTTGCAACATTGTTTTCGAATTTCCCGCGATGGCCGTGCGCCCCCCTGAGCCCAATATGCCATCGGCGTCGTGATGGAGCCTTCGATTCCTTGCTCAACCATTCCTGAGCGCAGAGCTCTCGACCTCAAATGGAAATTGCGAAGGAACGCCCTCGGTTTTACGCGTCATCCGGGTGACCTCGGATCCAGCGACAAAGGCCCTTCGTCTACTTAAGACATTTGTTGTTGTCACGGAGCATATTTCCGGTAATAACTCTCCACTTTTATTCATAACTATATAATTAAATTAATAAAAAATTATTTACCTCTAGCTCAACATAGTGATAGTATTACGAATAGTTCGTATTATTAATTGGCGCATTGGCACGCCAACAGGCGATAAAAAAATGAAAGGGAGGTCACTGATATGGCTACTCGCCAGCATCGGAGCGATAGCGCTGTCAGCGTGCGGCAGTTCCGGCTCATCCTCCCCCAGCGAAGCATCGCTTTCCGCTCAAGCCAAGCTCGGAGAAAAAATTTTCAAGGATGTGTCGCTGTCGGCCTCCGGCGCCCAGTCGTGTGCCACCTGTCACGACCCCAACCATGCGCATTCGCCCGCCAACGCATTGGCGGTCCAACTTGGCGGGCTCGCAAGCAATCAGCAAGGATTTCGCAAGACTCCCGGGATCCGCTATCTCAACACCAACACTGCTTTCTTCTTCGACAGTGAAGACACGCCCACGGGGGGATTCTTCTGGGACGGCAGGGCTGCGTCACTGGCCGAGCAAGCGGCGGAACCTTTTCTCAATCCGGTCGAGATGGCCAATCCCGACAAGGCAAGCGTCGTCGCCAAGCTTGCGGCCGCCAGCTACGCCACCGAATTCAAGGCGGCCTTTGGTGCTGACATTTTCAATGATGTCGATGGTGCCTATCTGCGCATGACGCTGGCGATTCAGCGCTATGAGAAGGAAGACGAGGAATTCAACGCGTTCACCAGCAAGTACGACGCGTTCCTGCGCGGCAAGGCCGCGTTGACCAACCAGGAATTGCGTGGCCTTGCCTTGTTCAACGCCCCGACGAAAGGCAATTGCGCCGGCTGCCACCCCGCGGCCAGGGGGTCCGACGGGTCGATGCCGCTGTTTACCGATTTCACGTACGACAACCTTGGGGTGCCGCGCAATACTGACATTCTTGCCAATGCCGATCCGGCGTACTTCGACCTTGGTCTGTGTCAACGCGCCGACCTCGCCGCCCGCACCGATCTATGCGGCGTGTTCAAAGTGCCCTCCTTACGCAACGTGGCCGATCGTAAGGCCTACTTCCACAACGGCAAGTTCAAGACGCTGAAAGATACCCTCACGTTTTACGTGCAGCGCGACACCAATCCGGAGAAGTTCTATCCGCTCAATCCGGACCTTACCGTGAAGAAGTTCGACGATCTGCCGCCGGAGTTCGTAGGCAATGTGAACACCGCCGAGGTGCCTTACAACCGCCGCCTTGGCGATGCGCCCGCGCTCACCGATGCGGAGATCGACAACGTAATCGCCTTCCTTCAAACCTTGAGCGACGGCTATACGCCGTGAATTTTCGACTCCGATGACGAAGTGGTGGCAATCCCGCGATGCCTGTCGGCTTGCAGCGGATTAGCGGAGGACTTGATTGGCCAGTCTTGCCAGTTTTATTCGATTGACTGCATTCGCAACCGCTTTCATTGCTGGACCAGTTGCATAGGTAACGAACACACAACATCTGGAGAAAACTCATGAACCGAATTCGCCTGCTGGCGCCCTCTCTCAATTTCCTGTTCGCCGCGATCCTGGCGCTGACAGCGACGGCCGGTTTCGCGCAGACTGCCGCCGAACGGGAACTGGCGCGAAAAGTCGATCAGCTTGCCGACGAGTTGGCGAAAGTAAAGGTGCAGCTCAAGCAGATGCAGGACCAAAGCAAGGCCGCCCCGGTGCCCGCCACTGTTCCTGCTGCCGATGTCGCGGCCGCACCGTCGAGCCCATCCGGGCCAGCCACTGTTCTTTTCAGTTATGGCGAAATCAATTACAACCGTCCCACCAAGGCTACGGAAAACACCGAGGTCGACGTGCGCCGGTTCGTGCTGGGCTTCCAGCACCGCTTCGACCCGAACAACAAGGTAGTGACGGAACTCGAGGTGGAGCATGCGGTCTCGTCAGCCTCCGATCCCGGAGAAGTCGAGGTCGAGCAGGCATACGTTGAACACGCGCTGAATCCCACATGGTCCGCGCGTGGCGGCCTGTTCCTCATTCCGCTGGGCCTGCTCAACGAAAAGCACGAACCGACGGCGTACTACGGAGTGGAGCGCAACTTCGTCGAGACGGCAATCATTCCGACAACCTGGCGCGAAGGCGGACTGCAATTCGTGGGGAATTTCGAAAACGGATTCACGCTGCAAACCGGCATCAGTACCGGATTCGATCTCAACAAATGGGATGCCACTTCGACGGAGGGCGCCGAATCGCCGCTGGGTTCCATCCATCAGGAGCTCGCACTGGCAAAGGGGCGCGATCTTTCGGTTTTCGGCGCACTCAACTGGCGCGGCGTTCCGGGTCTGCAACTGGGCGGCGGGCTGTTTACGGGCGGAGCCACGCAAGGTCAGGCCATAACGAATTCGCGTGTCACCCTCTGGGATCTGCATGCACGCTGGACGCCGGGCCGCTGGGATTTGGCTGCGCTTTATGCGCGCGGCAGCATTTCCAAAACCGCGGAGTTGAACACCACGTTGGTCGGCAATCCGACATTGATCCCGAAATCCTTCGACGGCTGGTATGCGCAGGCAGCGTACAAACTATGGATGCACAATGACTACGTGCTCTCGCCGTTCGTGCGCTGGGAACAGTTCAACACGGCACGCAGCTTTGCCGACTTGGGCGTCGGCCTCACGCCTGACGCGGCCCCCACCGAACGGGTCATAACGGTCGGAGCGAACTTCCAGGTGACGCCAGGCATCGTGTTGAAGGCCGACGTACAGAGGTTCCGCGAGAACGACGACGCCAACCGGTTCGACCTGGGCCTCGGCTGGAGCTTCTGATGCGTATCGTCCTTGCGGCTGCGACCGTTGCGCTGGCGCCAGCGAGCGTGTTCGCAGTCGATTACCTGACTGCCGATCAGGCGACCAAAATGATGTTTCCGGAGGCCGATCGGTTCGAGACACGCGAAATTGCACTCGATACCGCGCAGATGCAGAAACTCGATGCCCGGGGTGTACGGGCCCGTTCCGCACGCTGGCAGGTGCGTCAGGCGCAGCGTGGCGCCTCGACTATCGGCTTCGTGGTGGTGGACGAAGTCGTCGGCAAGTTCGAACTGATCACCTACGCAGTCGGCATCGGACTCGACGGCGCCGTCAAACAGGTCGAGGTGCTGTCCTACCGTGAAAGCCATGGCCACGAGATCCGCCTTCCTGCGTGGCGCAAACAGTTTGTCGGCACGACCCTCGCGTCGCCCATGCGTGTCGGCGACGACATTGCCAACATCAGTGGAGCGACGCTGAGCTGCAACCATGTAACCGAGGGCGTCAAGCGCATCGTCAACGTGATCGATCTCGCCCGCAGCAGCGGAGCATTGCCATGATCTCCGGCGCCTTGGGTACCAACTGGCTGCGCCGCGCCAGGCCGATGCTCGGGACCCTGGTGGAAGTGGGCGTTCGCGATTGCGGTACCGGCGGTGAGAAAATGATCCGCGCCGCATTCGAGGCCATCTCCGGGATCCAGGCCTGCCTGTCGCGCTTCGAGGCGGAAAGCGACATTACCCGCTTTCATGCGTTACCCGCCGGCGCAAGCCTTGCGATCCGGTCCCCTACGGCCGAGGTGCTTTCGGCAGCACGCGGCCTGCAAGAAGCCTCCGATGGACTCTTCGACATAACATTGGGCTCGGCGCCCGGGGGCTGGCATTGCGATGGGGTGCGTCTTTACAAGCTGAGCGGCGACGTTCGCCTGGACCCCGGCGGCATCGGCAAGGGTTATGCGGTGGATCGTGCCGTGGAGGCGATGCTCTCGAACGGATGCGAGAGCGGATGGGTGAACGCCGGCGGCGATCTGCGCGCCTTCGGCGACGCCGAATTGCCGCTATCGCTGCGCGACGAAACGCTGGGCGGCGTGCGTAGTTTCGCGACAATCAGCAATGGCGCTTTTGCAACCAGCCATTTCGATCGCGGCAGCCGTTCCCGGGCCACGGCCCTGCGGCCCGTGCGCGCGCACGTCAGCGTAGCGGCGCCGTTGTGCCTGTGGGCCGACGCGCTGACCAAGCTGGTAGCGATCACGGGAAATACCCTTTTACCGTTATTATCCCGCCACGGCGCACAGGCCTGGTTGCACTGAGCGCCGCAAACCGCGCTTTGTCGCCCTATGAACCTTCCCGTCAATCGCCTTGCGCGCTGGCAGCGCCAGGTCCTGTACTGTACCGGAGCAGTGCTGATGCTCAGCGGCGTGCTTTGGCTCGTGGTGCATTACAGCGTCGGAGCGGGAGCGGGCGAACTGCCTCACCCGATGGAATCATGGATGCTTCGCGTGCACGGACTTGCCGCGTTCGGGGGGTTGTTCATGTTCGGGGTGCTGTCCGCCTCCCACGTTCCGCATGGCTGGAGGGTAACTCGTCGGCATCACTGGGCATCCCAGCGCAGTTCCGGCGTCACGTTGTGCGTGCTGGCCGCGGCATTGGCGACCACCGGTTACTTCCTCTACTACTTCGCACCGGAACCGATCCGTCCTGCGCTTGGCTGGGCTCACGCACTGGTGGGCATGGCGACGGGGATTTTGATCATCCTTCATAGACGCAGAAAGGAGGCCGGACTGCCCGATGTCGCGGGTTGAACGCAGCGGGTCCGGGATCGGCACCCAGTCCGCCGCAGCGACGGTGTCGGCCGGCAAGCCGATTCGTCGTCACAGCAGTCAACTGGTCGCACGGTTTCTGAACGCCCTGGGCGCGACGCCGGTGAATCGCTTGAAGATTTTGCTCATGTGGCTCTGATCCGAGAAGCCCGCTTCCGTGGCGATCTGCGACAGCGTCTTGTCGCTTCCGACCAACAATTCCCTGACCCGTTCGACGCGAGCCTGGCGCAAATAACCGTACGGCGCAACGCCGGTGGTATTTCTGAATGCGCGGGAAAAATGAAACGTGCTCAATCCGGCCGCTCCGGCAATGTCTTTCAGACGTACATCATCCGCCAGGTGTTCGCGGATATATCCGATCGCCAGAGACAGTCTCTTGGCCGAGAGCCGGCCGATCCGGCCAGTGTTGAACTCCGTGGAAACAAATGCCTTCAGATGAGAATCGATGGCGCCCATTCCAATCCCTCTTGTCCATGGCATGGGAACGGTCGGAGGATGCCGAAATTCTCTTCGGCAGCCGCCGCTGATATCGTCGCTACTCTTCGATCCAGTACTCGCCGTTGACGTCGGCTTTTATGGAGCTTTCACCCGGCACTCGCACCACGTTGCCGCGAAGTTGCCCCCTGATGCCGCGGAACCTGCCGGTGCCTCCGGTAAAAGTCGCCATCACTGCGTACTTGAGCGCAATCGCTCCATCCGCGGTGACCGTCACCTGCCCCACCCCGGACTCTTTGGCGAACAGCTTGTTGCCGTCCTCGAGCAGGTAGACGGCATAGTTGTTCGCGGTACCGGTACCGTTGGTGTAGTCGGAGGAGCCGCGCGTAAAGCTCTCCTTCATCTTCACGCCGCCGAAGGCAAGGTTCACGTCCCTGTAATCGACATGGCTCTCGAAAATGCGCAGCTTGTGGCCCGGGACATCGCCGACCTCGATCACCTGCTCTTGCGTGAATCGGCTGCTGCCGGCGGGAAGGCTGTACGCCACCGTCTGCCTGTCTTGACAAAATGCCTCTTGAGAAGCAAGAAACGCCAGACAAGCGGGCAAAAGAAATTTAAATCGATCCAGTACAGCCGGCTTGTGGATGATGGAACGCGAGAGGGACACTTCGTGAGTCAGCGCAGTCATGGTGCTCTCCTTTACGGTTGAAGTTGCGAAGTTGCGGAGGCATCATCGTGCCGCCACGGGAGGTGCCGCAATTACCTCCGGGGTAATTGCCAGAAATCGCAAGGAAGAGGAAAAAGGCGCTATGACGATCTCGACCCGACACGCTTCGACCACCGCCAGCTTCGGCCCCATGTTGCGCGAATGGCGCAAGGCGCGCGGCGCGAGCCAGCTCGATCTCGCGCTCAACTGCGGTCTGTCGCAACGGCATCTGAGCTTCCTGGAGTCAGGCAGGAGCCGGCCGAGCCGCGGCATGGTGCTGCACCTTGCTTCCGCGCTCGATGTGCCCCTGGGACAGCAGAATGCGATGCTGCTCTGCGCCGGCTTTGCGCCGGTGTACAAGGATCGCGGGCTGGACGCCGCGGATATGAGGCCGGTCGACCTCGCGCTCGACCATGCATTGCGCCAGCAGGAGCCCTATCCCGCCTTGGTGGTCGATCATGCCCACTACACCCTGCGCGCAAATCGCCCGCTGGGTGCACTGATCGCATTCCTGACGGCCGGGACCGGAGCGCTCGAATCCCAGGCACCAATGAACGGCATCGAAATACTTTTGAATCCGGAAGGCTTGCGGCCCTTCGTCGAAAACTGGGAAGAAGTCGCGGTCTGGTCGATCCGGCGTTTGCGTGCGGAAGCCACGCTTGAAGTCGCGGGAACGCTGGCCGCGGACCTGCTGAAGAAAATGCTCCTGCTCCCCGGCGTAGGTCAGATCACGCAGGCCTCGCATGCCGATCGCGATTTGCCGCCGACCCTCGTCGTACGATTTCGCAAGGGCGATACACGGCTCGCGCTCTTCTCGATGATCGCGACCATGGGTACGCCGCTCGATGTCTCGTTGCAAAACCTGCGGCTCGAACTGTTCTTTCCCGCCGACGATGCCACGGCCGGGTGGTTTGCACAGGCCGCCAAGTCAAACTGACCGGACTTCGCCTAGCGCCCGCTGCACCGACTTCGGCGCCTGCCGCTCCAACTTCGCCAGTGGCGAAAACCGGACCGATTTCCTGCGGTACACTGCGGCCACAATCCTCCGGAAAATCGCCGACCACGAAGAGCGTGTACGATTGGCGGAATTGCTGGCGGAGGCAGGAAGGCAAGGACGCGGATCAATGCCTCGAAAGCCAGCCGAAGTAGGAGCAGAATTGGTCTGACGCCCCCGGAGGACTGGGCGTCTTTGCCAAAGGGGGCAAACATGACACGAGGCAGCGTTAATAAACTGAACGGGGTAGTACGCCCCATCAAGACAAAGAAGGACTATTCCGGCGCGGCATCCGTCATCGAGAAGATATCAGGCGAGGCGGATCGGGAGACCGTCGCGGAAAAGCGACTGCAGTCGCTGCTCAAGGAGATGGAAAAATTCGACGGGGAAGAAGATGATCCCGACGAAGAAATGTCGGATGGAGGCTATGCCGGCCCGCGCCGCCGCTGGTCGGACGAATCGACCGACACGGACTGAATCGCACGCCCCGTTTTCCGCGTTGAAGCCGCGCCCTAAAAGGGTACTCCACGCTAGAAGGGTACTCCGACGTGCTACGCACGTAGGGTATTCGCGAGGGTATCTGTGGCCTTGGCGGCAAACGGAATCCCTATATCGGATGAAACCGGGGCGCGATTTTGCGTCCTCGGCGAGCCCACCCGGACTCCGCGAATAAACCGCATATGACGTCCAAGACAATCCCGCTCCGGCTTCTCGGCAGCCTGCTGCTGGCAGCTCTGCAGTGTTTCGCACATGCCGCCGACGTCGAGGAACGCAGTGCCGTCATTGTTAGCGAAGGCGTGCGCCTGCGCGCCGAGGTCTACACCCCGAAACCAGCCTCACACCCCCTGCCGACGATCATCATGTCGCACGGATGGGGAGGCACCGCGGCAATGTTGCGGCCCCAGGCCACGGATTTTGCGCAAGCCGGCTACCTCGTCATCGCCTTCGACTACCGCGGCTGGGGTGAGAGCCATTCGCGGGTGATCGAGACCGCGACGGCGACCACGGAAAAAGGCGTCGACGGGCGTTTCACGGGAGAAATGCAGGAACTGCGCGGGATGGTGGATCCGCTCGACCAGGCGATGGACATACAGAACGTGATCCACTGGGCGATGGGCGAGCCCGCGGTGGACAAGAACCGTCTCGGATTGTGGGGCACGAGTTTTTCCGGCGGGCTGATCGTCTATGTTGCCGCGCGCGATCCGCGCGTGCGCGCACTGGTCAGCCAGGTCGGCTACATGGGACAGCCCGTCGCTTCGACTCCGGCCAACGCACTGGAAAAAAGTTACAACGACGCCACGCGGCGTGCGCGCGGCGAACTCGGCTACCCTCCGCCGGGACTACGCGAAATCGGCAATCTGGCCGGCGCACCGATCCGCGAGAAATTTCTGCTCTATGCGCCTGTGGACGACGTTGCCAGGGTGAGGGATTGCGCGATGCTGTTCATCGCCGCGGAACACGAGGAGTTGTTCGACAATCGCCAGCATCCGCAGCTCGCCTACGAGCGCGCGGCGGATCCGAAGAAATACGTCGTGATCCCGAACATTGCGCACTACGATATCTATGGCGAAGCACGCGAGCAGTCCACCAGACTGGCGATCGATTGGTTCGACCAGCACCTCAAAAAATAAACCGGGAGAAAATGCGGCATGGATCTCAGGCTACAGGATAAATCGGCTCTGGTTTCCGGCTCCACCAAGGGCATCGGCTTTGCCATTGCGGCGTTGCTGGCGGCCGAAGGCGCCAGGGTCATCATCAACGGCCGCACCGACGCAGCCGTCAAAGAGGCATCGGACCGGATCCGCGTCGCGACGCCGAAGGCCAGGGTGGATGGCTTCGCCGGCGACCTGTCGGCGCCGGGACCGACCGCCGAGATGGTCAAACGCTTTCCGGCCGTGGATATTCTGGTCAACAACCTCGGTATTTTCGAGCGCAAGATGTTCGAGGAGATCGACGATGCCGAATGGCAGCGTTTTTTCGACATCAACGTGATGAGCGGTGTGAGACTCTCGCGTGCTTATCTCTCGGGCATGAAGCAGCGCAACTGGGGCCGCATCGTGTTCATCAGCAGCGAGAGCGGCATCCAGATTCCGGACAACATGATCCACTACGGCATGACCAAGACCGCGCAACTGGCGATCTCGCGCGGCCTTGCCGAGACCTGCGTCGGCAGCAACGTCACGGTGAACGCCGTGCTGCCCGGACCGACGCTCTCCGACGGCAACAAGGCCGGCATCGCAAACCGCGCGGCGGGAAAACCTTTTCCGGAATTCGAAAAGGAGTTTTTCGAGAAAGTCCGCCCAAGCTCGCTGCTCAAGCGCTACGCCACGGTGGAGGAAGTCGCCAGCCTGGTCGCTTATGTCTGCAGCCCGCTCTCGTCGGCCACCAACGGCGCGGCGCTGCGCGTGGACGGCGGCGTGGTGCGCGCCTGCTTCTGAACGGAACGCACCGGCGGGCAGAACGGTCAGACAGGAACGAGGATCCCCATGAATGACGAGAGGCAGGAAACCCTGGAGGAAATCGGCAGTGCGTTCGCACGCACCCGGCCGCCGGAGCCGACAACCGAAATGCCGGCGCGACCGACGCTGTTCGATATTTTCAACCTGCGGCTGAACACGCCGAAGTTCGGCCTGCCGATTGCGGCGGCACCGCATTGCGTGCAGTCCGCGTTGAACGCTTTGAAAGCCGGAATGGACGAAGAAACGGTTCTGGCCTGCCTGCTGCACGACGTCGGCCTCGCCGTCGTCCGGCCGGATCACGGCTGGTGGGGCGCGCAACTGGTCGAGCCTTATGTTTCCGAGAAAGTGTCCTGGGCAATCCGCTACCACCAGGCGCTGCGCTACTACCCGGACAAGTCGGTCGGCTACGAATATCCGCAGATGTACGTCAAGATGTTCGGAGCAGACTACAGGCCGCCCGAATACATCGCCGCGGCGCACGAGTACGCACGCAATCACCGCTGGTACATGCATGCCCGCAACATCACGCTGTTCGACGACTACAGCTTCGACAAAAGCGCGTCCTGGTCGATCGACCCCTTCACGGACATCATCGGCCGCCACTTCCGCCAGCCCAAGGAAGGCCTCGGCAACGACAGCAGCACAACCGCGCACATGTGGCGCACGCTGATCGATCCGAGCAAGCCGCTTTGATTTTTCAAATCACAACAGCCGGCCCTTGACCGGCAAAAAGAGCGTTGACGCAAAGAGCGCGGAGGAAAAGCAAGAGAGGGCGCAAAGGAAAACAGGAAATGGAGATAGTGAATGCTTTTAGGGGTGGGCTACCGTGCCACTTCTTTATGCAACTATGCAGGATCGAACCTGCGATCTCCACTATCGAACGCCAAAACACACGCATATTCCAATTCACTTTCGAATTTGATCAAGCAGTCGCGGGTCATCGCTTCAAGTGAAAGTGGGTTCTCCTGGATAGGTCTGCATTCGGTAGAGTCGAGATGTGGCGCGGTGGCAGTAGGTCCAGTTTGTCTGTTGCCGCCCCTTTCGTCTGGCGGTGCCCGAGTAACCTCGCCGTCGCTCCGTTTCCACATCCCGCTCATCGAACCGGACATGCAGATCTCCCGCATCCGGCTCTCGGACAAGACTTCACGCCTTCACCCACGACACGTCGTGCCCAAGCGCTGTCAGACGCACGAGACCGAAGTACCCGTAGAGGTGCGAGAGTGGATAGCTCCCGCCCCCGCGCCGCCTGACCTTGTGCTTGTTGCGCAACCACCGACGCAACCGCGCAGCCGTGTAGATGTCGAGCGCTCGATACGCTTTGTTGACGGTGCCTACTTGGAAGTAGTTCGCCCAGCCGCGCAGCGTGCGGTTCAACATACCCACCAACTCCGTGGTGTCTTGCCATGTCATCGATTGGGCGGTCAGCGCATGGACTTTCTCGACCATGCGCTTGATGCTCTTCTTCGATGGCCGGTGCCCGATATTAGCTTGGCCCGTGCGCGCCGAATATACCCGCCCAAACGTGTACCCCAGGAAATCGAACTCCCCTTCCGGGACCTTGCAGATTCGTGTCTTCTCCTCGTTGACCGTGAGCTTCAGTTTGCCCATGATCTCGCGTAGTCGTTGCAGGGCCTCCTCGGCCTTGCCCTTCCTGCACAGGATCACGAGATCGTCGGCATAGGTCACGATGCGACTGCCGAGGCTTCGCTCCAGCCCGAGCTTCTTCCATCCCAGCACGAACCGACGCATGTACAGATTGGCCAGCAGTGGTGAGAGGGGTGAGCCTTGCGGAATGCCGCGTCTACTATCCTTGGCCTCGGTCGTGCGTGTCTTCCGTCCTCGATCATCGGTTTCTTCCACGGGGCATTCCAGCCACATCTTGATCAGATGCAGCACGCGCCGATCAACGATGCGACGCGCAAGCGAACGCATCAGTTCGGCGTGGGGAATGCTTCCGAAGTAGTCCGCGAGGTCGGCGTCTACGGCTTCCGGGTGGCCGAGGAACAGCAGTTCTTCCACCTCGACCACCGCTTGCTGGGCATTGCGGCCCCGCCGGTAGGCGTACTGCTCTGGTGGGAGATCGGCTTCGAAGATCGGATCGAGCACCAGCATCGCTGCTGTCATGCACACCCGATCGCGCAGGGTCGAGATACCCAGCGGTCGGAGCTTGCCATTGGCCTTCGGGATGAACACTTGTCTGATGGGGTCCGGTCGGTAGTTCTCCTGCCTGAGCGCAAGCGCCAGTTCTCCAAGCCACCGCTGCACCCCGTACGCTTCGATGTCCGCGAAGTCCTGACCGTCCACCCCTGGTGCGCCCTTGTTAGAGCAGCACTGGGCATAGGCATGCGCCAGGATGTCTTCTCGGTGAATCTTGTCGTACAGGGCGTAGAAGCGATAGCCGGCTTCTGCCTTCGCTTTCGCGTGTAACGCCGTCTGCAGTTTCTGAACACTCTTCGGAGTTGATAGGTTGCCCAATCTCCAGGTCCCTCGCCACGTCTTGCGTCTGTCTTGAACCAAGGCTCCTTCCCTCCACCGGCGTTACCCGGCTTCAACGGTACTACGAGCCTCTCCGTCACCCCGGGGCGCCCGGTCGCTCCTCACGGAGTTCCGGTTGGTCATCCTTGACCACGCCGCAGGGTTTCCCGTGTTGCGTGCGCTTTCCTTGTGTACATGCTGTCGCCACTACCCCGGCGCAGCCACTGGCGATACCGCGTCGCTCATTCGTCCAGTGGTATCAGCCTTCCCCGGTATGGCAGCCGGGTCGGCCCGCGCATCGTCCTTTTCGAGGCTTGCTCGGCGTTCACTCGCGTTACGGCCTGCACACTCGCGCTGTCACCAATTCGTGACACGCTTACCCGAAGGCTTCAGCCATTTCGTTTCCTCCATAGCTGCTCCGGTTGCTTCCGGCTGGAGCCGTTGCCGGGTGGGGTTTGCACCCACTGGAAAGCGCCGCCTTTGCACGGCGCACGCCAAAAACAGCCCCTTTTGATAACTCCCGATAGCAGTCATTCAGCTTGGCCGAGGCATTGTCTTGGGCCCAACCGAAGGCCAAAATGCCTGGGACAACCTCTGTCCGGATAAGAAATTGAACCGACACTGGTGTCGGCTAATTCAAAGTTTATATGGCTTCTGTTGCGACACGGAGGTGAACCATGTATTGGCACAGTTCGCTACGCACCCTGGCTGTTATCGTTCTGCTGCTCGCGGGTATGGCTGCCGCGGAAACGCCAAACCGCGTCACCATTCTGTACGACTCGTTCGGCAAGTCTCCTTCGCTGACCATGGATTGGGGTTTCGCAGCCCTGGTGGAGTATGGGGGCAAGCGCATCCTGTTCGACACCGGGAACAATGCCAGGATCTTCGAACACAATGTGAAGGCGCTTGGAGTTGACCTGCGGAACATCGATTTTGTGGTCATCTCGCACCGCCACGCCGATCACACCAGCGGCATCACCTACCTGTTGACAGTCAATCCCAAGGTGCAGATCTATGTTCCTGACGAACCCTGGGGATTGTTTGCGCGCGGAGTGAAGAACGACTTCTATCGCAAAGACCCATCGTTGCCCGCCGACATGCGCTACTATGGCGGCCATCCGCCGGAGATCCTGGAAGCGGGCACGCCTTGGCCGGGCGGCAATTTTATCCCTATCAGCCAAAGGACTGAGGTGGCGCCCGGAATATTTATCCTCGCTGGCGTCTCCACATCTCCCGGCACGCTGGAGCTGAAGGAGCTATCGCTGGCCATCAAGACTCCACAGGGAGTGATTCTGATCGTTGGATGCTCGCATCCCGGCGTGGAGCACATCATGCAGGAGGCGACCGCCATCGATCCTCACGTCAATATCCTGTTCGGCGGGCTGCACCAGATCCAGAAACCCGATCCCGAGGTGGAGCGCATTGCCGCCGTGCTGCACGACCAGTACAAGCTGGAACGCGTGGCGCCGGGACATTGCACCGGCGAGCCGGAGTTCGCCGCCCTGAAGAGAGCATTTGGTGACCAGTACGTGTACGCGGGCGTGGGATCAGTGGTTGATCTGCCGGCGCCACAGTAGCTTGGACAGCCAGCAGAGGACAGTAGGCTTGCCGCAGACTACTGTTGCTGGCTGTTAGTCGTCGAGCGGGCTTTTTGCTATCGAGAATGGCCGGCGTCTGTTTACGGCACAGTGATGATGCCGGTTAAATTCATGAAGCACCGCCCGACTTATCCGTAGACTCGTTTTTTGCTGGCGCCACATAACACGTCATCGGACCGGAGCGGCGGGTAGCGGCTCTCCCAAATTGCGTGGTTGGTTCAACGCTCTTGTGTTCGCCGCCGCCCGTCAACTCTGACGTTGAACGTCTGCTTCCCGCCGTCCGCAACTTCCGCTTTGGGTCGATAGCGGACGATCAATGGGGCTCCCTATCAGACACGGTTGTGCGTGTAGGGAGGAGCGCTTTCTGAAGCTCGATAAGCATCCTCAGCGCGCAGACCGCGCCAGCAACTCCACGAGGTAGTCTTTCCACAACGTCGCATCGTTGACACTGGCGTGACCGCGGGTGCGATCACTGGCGGGAACCAGAACGTACCGCGCGCCGGCAATGCGCCTGATCTCGCGCTCCATGACGCCCAGTTCGACCGGATTGCGCTCGTCATCCTCGAAATTGACCGCGGTGACCGAAGCCCGGATACCCTCCAGGCCCGGTGCGGGATCGTAGTCGCGCGAAGCATCCCATGCGTAAAGCAGATCATTGGCGTCGCTATTCTGCATGCGCTGCTGCACCAGCTTGTCCAGAAGATAGTCCGTCGAATTCAGCGTCGGCGCTTCGCGGTAAAGTTGCCTGGTGCTGCCGGCACTGATCACAATCATCCTGAGCGCGGTCACGAGTCCCTGCGGTTGCTGCTCGTAATTGCCGTCCTTCCATTGCGGATCGTTGCGGATCGCGTCGATGATCAGCCGCCGTTCCATGCGATTGCGGCCGGCGATCTGCGCGGGCAGACAGACCAGTGGCAGTACCGCATCCATGAATTGCGGATATTTTTCCGCCCACATCCAGGCGTGCATGCCGCCCATCGACGCACCCACGATCAGCCGCAGGTGATCCACACCCAGCCCCTCGGTGACCAGGCGGTACTGCGCCTCGATCATGTCGGCGTAGACGTATCGTGGGAACCTCGCGCGCAAACCGTCGCTCGGCTTGCTCGACTTGCCATGGCCGATGCTATCCGGAACGATGATGAACCAGTGGCCCGCATCCAACGGCTGGCTGCCGCTGAAAAGTTCTCCGGCAAAACTATCCGTTAGAAAGCCTGCGCCCCGGCCGTTCGTGCCGTGCAACAGCAGCACTGCGTTAGTAATGCGCCCATCCACGTTTCGCGCCGGCGTACCGAGCGTGAAGTAGTGCAATCTGAGTTCGGGAAGCGCTTCGCCGCTGGCGAAGCGAAAATCGCGAAGGATGAAGTCGCCGTGGACCGGCTCGGGATACGGCGCCGCCTGCGCCGTTACTGCGCAAAACAGAAAGAACGGAAAGAATGAATCACGGAGGGCACGGAGAAATAACATGAGATTTCAAGGAGAGACACTGAATCCGCCCGGGATGACGACATGGGAACACGGGTATCCAGCCGATTGTGTTCATGTCGAACCTCGCACTTCTCCGTGTCCTCCGTGTCCTCCGTGGTTCAAGATTCGGTTTTAGATTGCCGACTTGGGAAATGCTCCTATGCCGCCGGACGCCGCAATTCCTTGGTGGTGACGCGGAACAGCGTGCGCAGATGGCGCGGATCGGTCAGTGTCGCCGAATGCAGCACGGAGGCGTTGTCCCACACCACGACATCGCCCACGCCGTACTGCATGCGATACTGGTATTTCGTCTGCGTCGAATGCGCAGCCAGTTCGCGCAGCAGGCCGATCCCTTCTTCGTCAGGCATGCCCTCGATTGCGAACGAAGTCCCGGATACCGCGTACAACGCCTTGCGGCCGCTGTAAGGGTGGCGGCGCACCAGCGGATGGCGGATCAGTAACGCGCCGCGCTTCTCCTTCTGCTCCAGGGTCGGCGCGAAAGCGGAAGTACGCGAAGTCTGATCGAGGTCGTCGCGATTGCCGTAGACATTCAGCGTAACCAGTCCTTCGATGTGCTTCTTCATCGCCGCTGGCAGGTCTTCGTAGGCCTGCTCCTGATCGGCGAACAGCGTGTCGCCGCCGACCTTTGGGACTTCGACCGAATACAGCATCGTGGCCCGCGCCGGAATATCCAGATAGGAATAATCGCTGTGCCAGTAGGTACCGCCGTCCGCCAACCCGACCGGCTTGCCGTCGCGAACCACGTTGGACAGCACCAGGATGTCCGAATACTCCGGATGGTGAAACTGATCGAGCACGTGAGGCTCGGGTGGGCCGAAGCGTTTCGAAAATTCAAGGAAGGACGCCGGCTGAAGCTTCTGCCCCCGAATGGCGAGTACGTGGTGGCGGTGTAGTGCATCGCGGACTTCATTGAACGCCGCATCGGACAAGGGTTGCGAAAGATCGAGGCCGTCGATGTCGGCGCCCATGCAGGACGAGGATTTTCTGACCGAAATCATGTTTGCCTGGCTCATTTCACGAATTCAGGCTCATTTCACGAACGCAGGCATCAGCCAGCGCGGTAACGCAAGTATAGCCTCGGGAAACAGGATCACGAAGGTCAGTACGCCGAGCATTGGGATGAGCAGCACCAGAACGTCCTTGAGCGCTTCGCGGATAGTCACTTTGCCGAGCGAGCAGGCGATCATCAAACACAAGCCGTAGGGCGGCGTCACCAGCCCGAACGCGATCGAGATCACGCCGATGATTGCAAAATGGATCGGATGCATCCCCACGCTCGCAGCCAGCGGCGCGAGAATGGTACCGAGAATGATGATGGCGGGAATGGCATCGATGAAGCAGCCGATGACCAGAAAGGAGCCGGCCACGATGAATCCGACGCTGATCGGCCCTCCGCCCCAGCCCGACACCCAGTTCACGAAAACCTGCGGCACGTGGAAGTAGGCCAGCAGCCAGCCGAATGCGGAAGCGGTGCCGATGCAGAACAGCGATATCGCGGCAAAGCGCGCGGATTCGTAAAGCACGGTTGGAATCTCGCGGATGCCGACCGTGCGATACACCACCGTGCCCAGCAGCAGCGCGTAGATCACCGCGACCACCGAGGCCTCGGTCGGGGTGAAGAAACCGCCGACGATCCCGCCGACGATGATGGCCGGCGTGGCCATCGGCAAGAGCGCATGCAACAGCGCCGAGCCGAACTCCGCCAGGGTCGCCCGGGCGTAGATCGGGTAGTGCCTCAGCTTGGCATAGATCACCACGACGACCATCAGCGACAGGCCGATCATCACGCCCGGCAGGACCCCGGCGAGAAACAGTCCACCGATCGAAACCGAGATCACGCCACCCCACACCACCATCAGGATGCTGGGCGGAATGATCACGCCCATCACCGATGCGCACGCCGTCAACGCCACGGTAAAACGCGCATCGAAGCCCTGCTTCTTCATCGCCGGGATCAGCACGCCGCCCACGCCCGCGGTCTCGGCGGTGCTGGAGCCGGAAATGCCCGCGAACAGCATGCTGACCACCACGTTCACGTGCCCCAACCCGCCGGGAAGGTGGCCGACAACGGTACGCGCGAGTTTGATCAGCTTCTCGGTGATGCCCGCCGCGTTCATCAGGTTGGCCGCCAGCAGGAAGAATGGAATGGCGAGCAGCAGGAACGAGTTGTAGGACTTGAGCATTTCGTTCAGCAGCAGGAAAGGTGTAAGCCGCTCGTCGATGAAAAACACCGGCACGCAGGCCAGTCCCAGCGCGAACGCCACCGGCACCCTCAGCAGCAACAGCACGAAAAACATGCCGAACAGGATCAGCGCAACCTGGAAGCTACTCATCGTGACCCCCGCGATACAGTTGCACGTCTTTGCGCAGCTTCTCGAACAGGAAGATCGTGTAGGCCACACCGGCCAGCGGCCACGCTATGTGGATCGCGAGCATGTTGAGTCCGGTGAGCTCCGATTCCTGGTTGTAGCCGAACAGCGAGAACTCGTAGCCGAACCACACGAAGGTCAATGCAACCAGCAACATCATGGCGTGACGCACCATCCGCATCAGCGCCCGACCGCGCGGAGTTTTCGGTTGCCGCAATACTTCCAGGTCAAAATGCGTGCCGTCGCGCACTGCGATCATCGAGCCGAGCATGATGATCCAGATGAAGGCCAAGCGTGCCGCTTCCTCGGTCCAGATATAGCGCGGGATGAATCCGGTAAAGCGCGACAGGATCTGCATGCACACCGGCAAGATCAGCAATCCCATCAGCAGCGTGAGCAGGATCTGCAGCCCACGGTAGAAGTAATCGACGATTTTCTTCAAGTGAAAACCTCAACGCAGAGACGCAGAAATCGCAGAGGACGCAAAGGAACACGAATGAAAGAAAACGGGACAGGGAACGGCCTGTAATATTTGCGAGGGTGGCCATTGCGCGGATCGTGATCGTTTCTGCTCTTACCCACGATGTGCATTTCTCTGCGATCTCCGCGTTCTCTGCGTCTCTGCGTTGGGTGTTGGAATTATCTTTACTTGATTGCGTTGATGCGGGCGAGCACGTCTTCGGCGCCGACTTCCTTCGCATACATCTGCTTGATCGGCTCGGCGAGCTTCAGCAACTGATCGCGGTCGGCAAATACGTAGGTCTTCAACTTGCCTTCCTTTTCCATGCGCTGCAGCCGGGCCTGATCTTCGCTCGACTCAAGGTTGCGTCCGTAAGCGCCGGCTTCGCGCCCGGCCTTGACGATCGCGTCCTGCAGCTCCTTCGGCAGGCGGCGGAAGGTCTTGCCGGAAAAGCAGACCGGGCGCACGGTAATAGCGTGGCGCGTCAATGAAATATGCGGGCCGACTTCGTAGAACTTCATCTGCTCCAGTCCGGCCGCCTCGTTTTCCGCGGCCTGGATCACACCGGTCTGGATCGCGTTGTAGATTTCGGTATAGGCGATGACGGTGGGTGACGTGGTAATCGCCTGGAACATCTTGGTCTGTACCGGCGCGCCCATGACGCGGATATTCAGCCCCTTGAGCTCCTGCATGTTGCGCACCGGCTTGTTCACGATCAGATTGCGGGTGCCGCCGCCGGCATAGCCCAGGATCATCACATCGGCGCGCTTCGCCACCTCATCGGCGATCGGCTTGAGCGCGTCGCCGTCCAGCACCTTATGCCATTGGTCCAGGTCGCGAAACAGGAAAGGCATGTCCATCAGCGGCGCCGACTTGGCGAAGGTGGACATGTGCGAGGGCGAAACGATGGCGTAGTCCACCGAGATGCCCTGGCTCAGGTAGGCGAAATAATCTTTCTCGGTACCCAGTTCGCTGTTTCGGTGCAGGACGAAGTCGACCGGTTTGCCATAGTACTTTTTGATCAGTTCCTCGAACTTGAGCAGTGTCTTGTTAAACGCGTGCTCATCGTTGAACTGGACCGCACCATGCAAGGTAATCGTCTCGGCGCGGACCACGGACGATGTGATGGCAACCGCGAGCATTGCCGTGAAGACGAAGCGGATGGCGGCATTCATGTATATCCTCCATGGAATCATCGCAGAGTTCGACGCTCGAGGGTCGAGGTTTGAGTCACTTTCTCTCGCTCCTCGGCCCTCGATCCTCGGCCCTGATCTTAACGGTGAAAGTAGGTGACTTTGCCCAGCACTTCCTGATTGACCACGCTCTTCGGCACGCGGCCGGCGGCGAGGTCGCGGCAGGCACTGAACACGCTTGCCGCGATCGTGTTGATGCACTCGTCGGTCAGGCAGATGTGATGCGGCGTGACCACGATGTTTTCCAGCTTGAGCAGGGGGTTGTCGGGTGAGACCGGTTCTTGTTCGAACACGTCGATGCCGGCACCCGCGATCCGATTGTTCGACAACGCCTCGTATAACGCCTTTTCATCGACGATCGGCCCGCGCGCGGTATTGATGAAATACGCGCCCGGCTTCATCAGGGAGAGCTGGCGGGACCCGACCAGCTTGCGGGTCTCGTCGCTGAGCGGACAGTTTACGCAGAGGAAATCGGATTCGCGAAACAGCGTATCCATGTCGACCAGCTTCACGCCGAGCGGCGCAACCGATTCCTGGGTCACGTAAGGATCACAGGCCAGATACCTCATGCCGAACGGCGCGGCGAGGCGGAACAGTTCGGAGCCGATGTTACCCACCCCGATCGAGCCGAGCACGCGGCCGGACAGTCCGGTGCCGAAGTGGTTCATACGCTCGCCCCAGCGGCCTTCGCGGGTGATGCGGTCCTTGATCATGACCCGCTGCGCGAGCATGAGGATAAATGTCAGCGCAGAAGTTGCCACGGGACGGCGCACGCCGTCGGGCGTGATGGCCAGGATCACTCCGTTCTCGGTGCAGGCCGGCACGTCGACGGTATCGTAGCCGACGCCAAAGCGGGCGATCAGCTTGAGCCGGCGGTTCGGCCCGGATACGGTCTTGCGCGTGACTTTGGCCAGCATCACGGCGAGCGCGTCGTACTTGGCCGCGGTCTCGGGTGTCAGCTCGGCTTCGATCTCGGGCAGGAACTCATAATCGATGCCCGCGTCCTGCAGGAGCTTGAAGGCTGACTCGTCGAAGATCGGCTTGCCGTCGGGCTTGATGTTGTCCCGGGTGATGCCGACGCGAAATTGGGCCTGGACCATTTTCTCTCCTCCTTGGATGCGCCGGCCCTTGTTGGACGCCCGGGCCGGTCGCGGGTCGAACACCTACTTCTTCTTTGCCTTCTTCTTCTCTGCCTTTGCCGAAGCCTTGAGTGAATTGAGCGTCGCCATGCCCTGCGTCAACGCGCCTTGCAGCAGCATCGAATCGACGCCCATGGCAAACAACCGGAACCCCTTGTCCCAGTACTCGTGGCTCCATTTTTCGTCCGCGGTCATGCAGGCGAGGATTTTGCCGTGCTTCTTCGCGGCGGCGACCATTTTCTTGATCGCGGCGACGTATTTGGGATGGTCGAACTGCGCCGGGATGCCGAGGAAGTTCGTGAGATCGAAATGGCCGAGCCAGAGCACATCCACGCCGGGAACAGCCGCGATCTTCTCCACGTTCTCGATGCCCTCCGCGGTTTCGATCAGGCACATGACCAACGTGCGCTCGTTGGCGATCCTGATCTTGTCGGCGACGCTGCCGCCGATGTAGTCGTCCGAGGCGAACCCGAACGCCGCGCCACGCCGTCCGGCCGGCGGATAACGCGTGCACGAAACAATGTGCCGCGCCTCTTCGGCGGAACCCACCATCGGCGCCATGACGCCCATGACGCCGAGATCCAGCGCGCGCGAGATGTAGTGATATTGATTTGCCGGCACCCTTGCCATCGGCACGAGATCGAGCCCGCGGCACAGGGCCGCCTGGTCCTTGAGCGTTTCGTAGCTGGTACCGGCGTGTTCCATGTCGATCAGGAGGAATTCGGCGCCGCAGGACTTCACGATCTGCGGCAGGCCGGGAACCAGGAATTCCCAGCCGAAAGCACCGAAGACGGGCTGGTCTTTCAGGAGTTTCTGTTTGACGGGATTGGTCCGCATAGTTCAGTGTCCGTGGCTAGTTTGGGAAGGGCCGAGAAAAACATTGGGACTCAATTTAAAGCCTACGCCCGTTATCGTGAACTCTCCGGACTCTGTCGCTCCCACTCGACCCTCGAACCTCAGCCCTCCAACCTGAAGTTTCATGCTACGCATGAAACTTCCCTACCCACGCCGGATGCTTCAACACTTCCGTGTTGACGATCAGGTGCGGTTTCCGGCCGTGCGCCAGATCCACCGCCGCCTTGAATGCGCTCTGGCCGAGCAGGCTCATGCATTCGTCCGTATGGCAGATAGCATGCGGGGCGACGATCACGTTGTCCATTTTCAGCAGCGGGTTGTCGGGCAACACCGGTTCCTGCTCGAACACGTCGATGGCGGCGCCGGCGATGCGATTGTTCCTCAGCGCATCGATCAGTGCCGATTCGACGACCACCGGACCGCGCGCCGTATTGATGAAGTAAGCAGTGGGCTTCATCAGTGCGAATTCGCGTACGCCGATGAGACCCCGGGTTTTGTCATCGAGCAGCGTATTGACCGAGATGTAGTCCGACTGTCTGAGTAGTGTGTCCTTGTCGGTCATGGTCACGCCGAGCGATGCCACGGCCGACTGCGGGACATTGGGATCGCAGCCCAGCAGTTTTATTCCGAAGGGCTGCGCGAGTTTGAAGATCTCCTTGCCGATGTTGCCGACGCCGATCACGCCGAGCGTGCGCCCCATCAAACCGCTGCCGAGATAGTTGCCTTTTTCCGCCCAACGCCCTTCGCGCGTCAGCCTGTCCTTGAGGAACATGCGGTGCGCGAGCGCGAGCACGAAGCCGATCACGCTGGCCGCCACCGGCCGGCGCACGCCGTCGGGCGTAATGGTCAGCAAGACACCGTTTTCAGTGCACGCGGCCACGTCGACCGCGTCATAGCCGACACCGAATCGGGCAATCAGTTTTACTTTTCTATCGGGCGTCGACAGCGTCTTGCGCGTGACCTTCGCCGACATCAGACAGATTGCGTCGTAGGCATCGCCGTATTCCGGCGGCAATTCCGCCACCTTCTCCGGCAGGAACTCCCATTCGACCGCCGGATCCTCGAGCACCTTGAATGCTTCTTCACCGAATATCGTGCCGTTCGCGGTGATCGCGTCGCGGGAGATTCCAATCTTGAATTTCGCCAATTGCTGTTCCCCTCGTCCCTAATCCCTAACCCCTGCGGCGTTTACATTGCCGCGCTGAACGCCCCGTCCGTCACCAGAATATGGCCGTTCACGAAAGACGCCTCGTCCGACGCGAGAAACACCGCAACCGGGCCAATCTCGTCAAGCTTGCCCCAACGCCCCGCCGGCGTGCGCTTGCAAACCCAGTCGTTGAATTCCTTGTTCTGGATCAGCGCGGTATTCATCTCGGTGGCAAAGTAGCCAGGCGCAATCGAATTGACGGTGATATTGTGCGGCGCCAGTTCCACCGCCAGTTCGCGGGTCAGCGCGTGCACCGCCCCCTTGCTGGCAATGTAAGCGGAAATGGTGGGCCGGGCGAGAATGGCGGCAACCGAGCCTGTCATGATGATGCGGCCTCGCTTCGCCGGGATCATCGCTTTCGCGGCTTCTTTCGCCAGCGCCCACACTGCAGTGAGATTGGTGGCAACCACCCGCTCGAAATCGGCGGCTTCGAACTCGGTGATCGGCTTTCGGTGCTGGATGCCGGCATTGGCGACGAGGATGTCGAACCGGCCGTGCTTCTTTACTGCGGCCTGGATGCAGGCACCGCCCGCGGCGTGGTCGGTGACATCGAAGGTCACCGCCTCGCCTTTCAGGCCCTTGGCCGCAAGTTCCCTGACCCGATCTTTCAGCGCCGATTCGTCGCGCGCATTCAGGATCACATGTGCGCCGGCCGTTGCCAGCGATTGCGCCATCGCCCAGCCCAAACCGCGGGATGCGCCCGATACCAACGCCACCTTCCCGGCCAGATTGAACATGTTTGCCACCTCCGATATTTGTTGTTCTTGTAACTTCTGTTAGATCGTGACGAACAAGCTCTAAGGCTTTTTTACATCCCGTCACGCGTTATGGGCGCAGCCCGGTATCCCTGTGGACACGTTCGCACCCCTCAAGGGAGTATAAAAAAGAATCACGCCGTCACGCATGCCCGACGCTTCGCGTCAGGGCATGTACTGCCCGCCGTTCACTTCCAGGATCTGCCCGGTCATGTAACCGCTGAGCTTCTCCGACGCGAGAAACAGGAAGGCGCCCGCACACTCGTCCGCGCTTCCGAGCCGGTTCATCGGAATGCTGGCCTTGAAGCTTTCGAGCATCTGCGGCGTGGAGTAACGATCGTGGAAAGGTGTCGTGATGACGCCGGGCGCCACCGCGTTCACGCGGATCTTGTCCTTGACCAGTTCCTTGGCGAGGCCATGCGTAATGGTGCTCACGAAACCCTTCGATCCTGCGTAGAGCGACGCACCCGGCCCGCCGCCATGGCGAGCCGCTACCGAGGTCACGTTGATGATGGCGCCGCCACTACCCTGCTTGCGCATCTGTTGCGCAGCGGCGCCAGAACAGATCATGGTCGAGCGCACATTCAGGTTGATGACCTGCTCGAACAATTCGTCGGTAATGGTTTCGATCGGCGCGCGCTGCACCAGTCCGCCGGCGTTGTTGATCAGCACATCGATGCGGCCGAAGCCGGCGACCGTCTTGTCGACAATCTGCTTGCAGATCGCGGAGTCGGTGACGTCGCCACCGACCAGCAATGCCTTGCCGCCGGCCTTCTCCACCTGCGCCGCGACTTTCTCGGCTTCGGCCCTGCTCTTGTTGTAGTGCACCGCGACTTTCGCCCCATTCTGTCCAAATGCAATCGCTGCGGCTGCGCCGATGCCGGTGCTGGCACCGGTAACCAGGACGACTTTATTCTTCAGATCTTCGATCATTCCTCCTCCCCAAAATCGGTGACTGGTGACGGGTAACTGGTGACTGGCAACCTAACTCGTCTCGTCTTTTTTCTCAGTCCTCAGTCCCGAGTCCTCAGTCCTGCTTTTACGGCAGCAGCACGGTCGAGCCGGTGGTTTTGCGCGCTTCTAGGTCGCGATGCGCCTGCGCGGCGTCCCCCAGCTTGTAAGTCTGGTTGATCTCGATCTTGACCTTGCCTGCTTTCACCACTTCGAACAATTCCTTCGCGGACGCTTCCAGGTCTTTGCGAGCCGCGGTGTAAGTCATCAGCGTCGGCCTGGTCACGTAGAATGAACCCCTTGCCAGCGTGTTGATGTCAACACCGGTCACGGGTCCCGAACCGTTGCCGAACACGGCCAGCAGGCCGCGCGGCTTCAGGCAGTCGAGCGAGCCCGCGAAAGTGTCCTTGCCGACCGAATCGAACACCACCGGCACTTTCGCGCCGCCGGTGATTTCCTTCACGCGCTCGGCGAAATTCTCGCGTGTATAGACAATGGCGTGGTCGCAGCCGTGCGCCTTCGCGATCTTGGCTTTCTCGTCGGACCCGACGGTACCGATCACGGTCGCACCGAGCGCTTTGAGCCACTGGCAGGCAATCAGTCCGACGCCGCCGGCCGCGGCGTGGAACAACACCGTCTCGCCCTTCTGCACGCGGTACACCCGCCGAATCAGATACTGCACCGTGAGGCCCTTGAGCATCGCCGCCGCCGCCTGCTGATCGGAAATGCCCTCCGGCACCTTGACCAGCCTCCCTGCCGGATACAGTCTAACTTCTGAATAGGCGCCCGGCGGGCCGCCGGCATAGGCCACACGGTCGCCGACCTTCACCTGCGTTACACCCTTGCCGATTGCCTCCACCACACCTGCGCCTTCGCTGCCGACGCCGCTCGGCAGCGGCAACGGATAGAGGCCGGACCGATGATAGGTATCGATGAAGTTCAGGCCGATCGCGGTGTGCCTGACTTTTGCCTGGCCCTCTGCGGGAGCGCCGACTTCAACATCGTCGAGCTGCAGGACTTCGGGCCCGCCTGTTTTGTGGAAACGTATCGCCTTAGCCATGTCTCACTCCTGATTGTTGTTTGTCGACCGATGCCTCGAGTGGCGTACAAACCCTCACCCCTAACTAACGAACTGATTCACGAAATCCGCGCCGAGGCCTGCTTTTTGATAGTGAGCGCGGTATATCTCGATCTTGGTGAACACCTCCTCGTAATCGACGGTCGAGCCTTTTTCGTCCGCGCCGGCGATAACGTCAGGACGATCCCAGCACTTCATCGGCGTACGGTCGATAAGGGGTTGACGGCGGGAGAGATCGTCCTGCAGCGCCCGGGTCGGGGGAGTGGCAATCCAGCCCGGCGCGACAGCATTCACTCGTATTGTATCAGGGGCATACGCGATCGCGAGCAACTTGGTCAGTCGCGCGGCGCCGCCCTTGCTGGGAGCATCGCCGGGGACCATTCCACTGCCGAACGTGCGTGCGCATGGCCTGCGGTGCGGCGATGCTAGTCAGATTTTTGTCGAATCCAGTGCAGAGGGCGGGGCGACGCCGGCCGCCGTAGTCTACTTTACGCGCACCAGCTTGAGATCGGCTTCGCGCTGGGACACGAGGCGGACGAAACTGCGGATCTGCGGGTAAACCGTTTCGCGGAATTTGCGGCCGCTGAAGATGCCGTAATGCCCCAGGCCCTTCGCCAGCAGATGTTTGCGCTTGTCGGAAGGAATGCTCCTGCAGAGCGTTTGCGCCGCTTCGGTCTGGCCGTTGCCGGAAATGTCATCCAGTTCGCCCTCGATCGTGAACAGCGCGGTCTTGCGGATCGTTTCCGGACGCACCGGGGCACCGCGTACCGACCATTTCCCCTTCGGCAACTGGAATTCCTGGAACACGACCTTGATCGTGTCGAGGTAGTACTCGGCCGGCATGTCGAGCACGGCGTTGTATTCGTCGTAGAACTTGCGGTGGCCCTCGGCGCTGTCGCCATCGCCACGGACCAGATGATTGTAGAACCGTTTGTGCGCATCCATGTGACGATCCGGATTCATCGCCAGGAAGCTCGCGTGCTGCAGGAATCCCGGGTAGACCTTGCGCATGAAGCCCGGATAGTTGGCCGGCACGCGCATGATGACCTGATCGGAGAACCAGGAATGCGGGCGTCCCGAGGCAAAATCGTTCACTGTGGTCGGATTGCGGCGCGTGTCGATCGGGCCGCCCATCATGATCATCGCCTTCGGCACGGCGGGATCGTTTTCCGCAGCCATGAGCGATACCGCGGCCAGCACCGGCACCGTCGGCTGGCATACCGACATCACGTTCAGTTCCGGCGACAAGAAACGGATGAATTCGCGAATGTAGTCGACGTAGTCGTCGAGATGGAAAGCGCCCTGCGCCAGGGGCACCATCTTTGCGTCCACCCAGTCGGTGATCCAGACGTCATGGTCGGCCAGCGCGGTACGTACCGTATCGCGCAGCAACGTCGCGAAATGCCCGGACAGCGGTGCCACGATCAACAGCTTCGGCTGCTCGACGTCGACGGCCTTGCGAAAATGCAGCAATTGACAGAACGGCTTGTCGATCACGACTTCGCGGGTGATCGCCACGCGCTCGCCATTGACCAGAGCTTCGTCGATGCCCCACTCCGGCTTAGGATAACGCCGCATCAGGCGCACAAACATCTCGCTGTTGGCGGCAATGGTTCGGGACAGCGGCGTGTAGGCCAGCGGGCTCAGCGGATTGGTAAACAGATGCCGTGCGGTATCAGCCCATGCCACCGCGGGTGCCATCACCGATTTCTGAAATTCATGCAACTGATAGATCATCGTGCCTCGTTTCGGAGAAGGCTGAAAACCGCCGATTTCTCAATGTGAAACGTCCGAAAGCCCGGACTCGGCGGACTGTAAAGACTCTGTCATGGAGCGTCAAGGAAGCGATATGACCCGGTCCCGACTGTTATAACGGCCCGAGCGTGGGTTCCTGCATGGCCGCAACCTGCTCCCGCAGTTGCAGAATCTGGTCTTGCCAGTATTTCGTCGTGTGGAACCAGGGAAATGCCGCGGGGAATGCGGGGTCATCCCAGCGCCGCGCAAGCCACGCCGAATAGTGGATCATCCGCAACGTGCGCAGCGCCTCGATCAGGCCGAGTTCGCGACGGTCGAATTCCGCGAAATCCTCATACCCCGCCAGCACATCGGAAAGCTGTCGGGTCATCGAAGCCCGGTCACCCGACAACAACATCCACAAGTCCTGCATGGTGGGGCCCATGCGGGCATCGTCGAAGTCGACGAAGTGCGGTCCGTCGTCCGTCCACAACACGTTGCCGGGATGGCAATCGCCATGCAGGCGTAAGTTGCTGACCGGGCCCGTGCGATCGAAGCAATCGTGCACGCCGGCCAACGCCTGGTCGATGACGCTGGAATAGACATCGCGAAGTTCGGCGGGAATCCATTCGCTGCCGAGCAGATACGCGCGCGGCTCCTCGCCGAAACTCGCCATGTCGAAAGCGGGACGGTGCGCAAATGGGGCGATCGCGCCGACTGCATGAATGCGCCCGATGAAACGGCCCAGCCATTCCAGCGTATCAGGATCGTCCAGTTCGGGCGCCCGCCCGCCGCGGCGCGGGTACAAGGCGAAGCGAAATCCTTCGAACGCATGCAGCGTCGAATCGAGAATCACCAGGGCGGGAACCGCCGGAATCTCGCGCTCCGCCAGTTCCGCGGTAAAGGCATGCTCTTCGAGTATCTGTTCATCGGTCCAGCGTGCTGGGCGGTAGAACTTGGCAATGAGGGGCTTCTCCTCTTCAATCCCGACCTGATAGACCCGATTTTCATAGCTGTTCAATGCGAGCAATCGTCCATCGGTGCGGAATCCGGTGGAATCGATTGCGTTCAGAATCAGATCGGGCGTCAGTCCGGCATACGGTGGTGTCGTTTCGCTCATGCCGCGACGATACGCGAAAAAATCCCGCGGCTCACGACGAAGCAAAGCGGAAGGAATTCAAGGCGAAACAAATGAACCACGGATACCCTCGCGAAGCGTGGAGTACCCTTTTAGGGCACGGAGGAAAAACAGAAACGGGAAAGAACGATAGGGGTTAAATGCGAGATAACTGTCTGCGCACCTGTACGCGCAAATTTTTAATCGCGACAAGTCGTCCGCCAATGAAACCCCCTAGCCCGGTTTCTGTTCTTCTCTTGCCTTTCCTTCGTGCCCTCCGTGTCCTAAAAGGGTACTCCACGCTTCGCGAGGGTATCCGTGGTTCACGTTTTATTGGGCTTGTGTGGCACAGGGTGACGTGCGTAGCCGCTTTCGCTACAGTGGCAGCCGGCGCCTACACGGCGCGTTCAAGGAGATCAAGTTGAAGTCCGTTATCCGAGTGTTCCTGGCGGCAGCCACCATCGCAATCGCCGCCCCAATGGTCCACGACGCAGCCGCGCATGAAGACGAGATCAAGAGCAAGGTGCCCGCGCTGGTGACCGAGCACATCACCATTGCGTCCGACACGCCGGGCATCCAGCTCTACATCCGCAACAAGCGCCCGCAGGAAGTCGTCATATCGGCCGACAGAATTTTGCTGTACGTGCACGGCGCAACCTATCCCGCCACGACCGCGTTCGACCTCCGGCTCGACGGCATGTCGTGGATGGATTACATCGCCGCGCACGGCTGGGATGTCTACCTCTTGGACCTGCGCGGCTACGGCCAGTCGACGCGACCGCCGGAAATGGACCAACCGGCCAGGGACAACACACCCATCGTGACCACGGATGTCGCCGTGCGCGACGTCGGCACGGCGGTGGACTACATCATGAAGCGGCGCAAAGTGTCGAAGATCAATCTGCTCGGCTGGTCCTGGGGCACATCGATCATGGCGGCTTACACCGCCGCCAACAATGACAAGGTCAACAAGCTCGCACTGTATGCGCCGCTCTGGCTGCGCAACACCCCGGGTCTGATCGGCGGCGACGGGCCGCTGGGCGCGTATCGCGCGGTAACCAAGGAAAACGCCAGGAAGCGCTGGCTCACCGGCGTTCCGGAGGACAAACAGGCGGACCTCATCCCGGCGGGCTGGTTCGACGCCTGGGCGGAAGCCACCTGGGGAACCGATCCGAAGGCGAAGGACAGCGGACAGTTGCGCGCGCCCAATGGCGTGATTCAGGACGTGCAGGATTACTGGGCCTCCGGCAAACCCTATTACGATCCCGCGAACATTCGCGTGCCTACGCTGCTGATCAAGGCGGAGTGGGACCAGGACACACCGGCCTACATGTCGCAGGCGCTGTTCCCGCTGCTGAAAAACACACCGGCGAAGCGCTACGTGGAAATCGGCGAAGGCACGCACACGGTCATCATGGAAAAGAACCGCCTGCAACTGTTCCGCGAAGTGCAGTTGTTCCTGGATGAAGCAGCAAAATAAAAATCTCAACGCAAAGGCGCAGAGGACGCAAAGGACCCAGAGAAAGGCAAAAACATTATTGGAAGAAAAAATCCAATATCGCTTGTCGTTAGATTGTTCGTCTCACGGACGTTATTCGTTAAGGTTTTCCTCTGCGACCTTTCTTGCTTTTCCTCTGCGACCTTTGCGTCGACGCCTTTCGAATTTGATCTAATGCGAAGCTGCAACAGGCTGGATGGTTTCGGCGACTTGGACATTTGTCACCCGACACTCCGCCAGCAGGCTGAAAATGCCACTGCCGACCGCCGCCAAGTCGTCGCCGGGTTGCAGCGCCCAACCATATTCCTGCGACAGCGATGCGTCGAAAGGCGAACGCAAGCGGATGCGGATGCTGCCATCGGCGCAGGCGGCAACAACGGCCTCGGCCTCGCCGACATGCGCGCGGAACTTGCGCAGCGCGGCGCTGAGGAACAACTGGAAGCCGAGTTCACTTGCGGCGAATTTGCCGGCTTCGATCGCCTGCAGATGACTCATCGGCGGTCGAGGTATCGGCAACAGCGACAATCCCGGCTGCCCCAGCTGGGCGGCCAGCGCCCGGGTGAACGGCATTCCCCATGCGCCGATATTGCCGGCGGTTTCGGTAAATCCCGGAGCATCGGCGGATGTGACAGAAACGCCGGTCAGAAAACGCAGATGCACCTCTTCTTCGTCGCCCGCTATGTGGATTTCCTCGGGCGGGAGATCCAGCGGCGGGAAATTTTTCCGGTCCGTTTCGCGTGACCGGCGATAGACCGCGCTCGGTTTCAGCGCGGCGAGCCCCGCCGCCGAGACCAATGCACCGCTCAGGCCGAAATTCTTCATCGGGCCAAGCGTGCCGTGCATTTCAAACAGCTTCTTCAGTTCCCCGACGTCCGCCACCACTCCCGGCAGGATGAGCGGCCCGCGCCCACCCGTCACGACCAGGATCGGAATGGCGAAGATGCGCAAATGCAGCGCCGCTTCACCGGGCGCTTTCAGCGCGGCATCCAGCGCAGCGGCCAGCATTCGAAACGCCGCATGGGAGGTTGATTGGGCGAGCGCCTGCTCGATCAGTGGATCGTCGCCGCTCCGAAGAGCCCGCTCAATGGCGTCAGACAGGTTTTCGGCTGCCTTTCCGTGCTGCATCGCAGAACCCAGTCCAACCGCCTGTTGAGCGAGCGCGACCAGCGAATTCGACGAGAACGGCACGTAACGACGGGGATCGGGAAGGGTTTTCATTGGGTCGGATTCAGCGGGCGGCCATTGTAGCAACGGCGGATCGAAACGCCCTGCCGTGTCGCAACGAAAGCTTGTCTTGACTCTGTCCGGTCAAGTGCTAGAACGAAAGAGGCGGCCGCCGGTGCAAATAAGTGGAAACACCCCCGACGCGCCGTCTTCTGAACGTTCAGCAGGCCCACGAAACATTCCTATTCCTATAGGGGGAGTCGAGCATGTGGTTAACCGAAAAAGAACGTAAACAAACTGCGCACGCCGATGACGCCAGCTTTGCGTCGCCGGTACCCACGCAGATCGTTTCAAACGGCGAATACAATCCGTTGCCGCAAACCGAAAAGCAGAAGCAGGTCGAGGGACGCATCAAGGAACTCGCCGACCAGTATGCGAAAAAATTGAACATGGACCGCCGCCACTTCCTGAAGACGTCCTCGGGCATGGCGGTCGCGTTCCTGGCCATGAACGAAGTGTTCGGTCCGGTATGGAACGTGTCCGAAGCGGAAGCCGCGGATACCGATGCAGCGGACGCGCGCGCCAACGCGCTGAAGAAGCAATTCATCTTCGACGATCAGACGCACTTCGTGCGCGACGATTTCGACAAGGAGGGTTTGCTGGGCCTGGGCAAATACGCGTCCGAGCACTGGAACCCTGACATGCTGAAAGACATACCGCTGGTGCTGCAGCGCTACAAGTTCCAGAACTATCTGAAGGAGATCTACCTCGACAGCGACACCAAAGTCGCGCTACTGTCCGGGGCGCCCTTCGACGATCCCACCTGGTGGCTGCTCTCCAACGACCAGATCATCCAGGCTCGTTCCGCAATCAACAAGGTTGCGGGTTCGCGCCGCCTGTTCGGCCACACGGTGATCACGCCGGGACAGCCGGGGTGGATGGATGAAGTGGATAGGGGTATCGCCGAACTGAAGCCGGATGCATGGAAGTGCTACACGATCGGGGATCCCTTGTCGCCATCCACCAAAGGCACCGCCTGGCGCCTGGATGACGAAAAACTGGTCTACCCGTGGTACGAGAAAGCAATGAAGTCTGGCATCAGGACCATCGCGATCCACAAGGGCCTGTTGCCGCTCGACTACGAGACTTCCTGGCCCGGCGTGTGGAAACATGCCACCCCGGACGACGTGCTCAAGGCCGCGAAAGACTGGCCGCAGATCAACTTCATCATCTATCACGGCGCGATGAGGAACTTCCTCGAGGATCCGCAGCACTCGCTCGACAAGTTCGAACAGACCGGCCGCATCGATTGGACGACGGATGTATGCGAGCTTGCCAGCAAGCACGGCTGTAAAAACGTCTACGCCGAGCTCGGCACGACGTTCGCGACGGTCGCCGTGGCCAGCCCGCGCCTGGCAGCGGCCATGATCGGGCAGATGGTGAACCACATGGGTGCGGATCACGTGGTCTGGGGTTCGGACTCGGTTTGGTACGGCAGCCCGCAGTGGCAGATCGAAGCCTTCCGCCGTCTGGAAGTTCCGGACGACATCATGCAGAAGATGGGCTGGAAAACCAGGCTCGGCGCAGCCGACGGCAAGATCAAGAACACGATCTTCGGCGAGAACTCGGCGCGTCTGTACAAGTACAAGATCCAGGCGGAGTATCCGGATCTCAGCCGCGACCAGTTGGCGCTGATGAAGCAGAGCTACGAAGCCGAGGGGGTGGAACGCAACAACGTCGCCTACGGCTACGTCGGGACCAGGACGGCGTAAGGCCGCCGCCAGGAAAGGAAACGGGGAGCGCAGGCTCCCCGTTTTTCTTTGCGCTGCCCGGACGCCGGAAGCGCGCGTCTAGGAAGCCCGCTTGTCCGCCTCCTTCGATACCGCCTCCAGCGCCCGCAAACGGTTGGCGAGCCTCAGGTTCTCATCCTGCAGCGCCTTGTGCACGAAGGCCTCTTTCAGACTCGCCCTGAGCTGCTCGTCGCTCAGGGACTTGTTCAGCACCCTGTATACCGCGCCCTGGTTGATCGCCTGCGTCGCGGTGTGCACGTCCACTTCTCCGGACATCACGATGCGCACCGTCTCGGGATAGAGACTCTTTATCCTGCGCAGGAGTTCGACGCCCGGCATCCCCGGCATGCGTTGGTCCGCCATCACGACGCTGACTTCATTGGTCGCAAGCAGTTCGAGAGCGCGATCGGCATCCGCGGCAGTCAGAATCCGGAAGCCCTCGTGGCGCAGCAATTTCTCGAACAGCATCAGCATGGCAGGATCGTCGTCGACCACCAACAGGGTCGGTTCGCCCTCCCCACCCTGCTGCGCGCGGAGCAGCCGCCGCCGCGCCCGCACGAGAGCCATGCATTCTTCGGCAGGCAGCGGCTTCGAAAAGTGGAACCCCTGGATCTCGTCGCAGCCTGCGCGCGCAAGCAGCGCCAGTTGCGCCGCGTTCTCGACGCCTTCGGCGACGACTTTCAGACGCAGGCTGTGCGCCATCGAGATGATCGCGCGCGTGATCATGGCGTCGTCGGGATCCGTCACGATGTCCCGGACGAACGAGCGGTCTATCTTGAGCGCATCGAGCGGGAAACTCTTCAGGTAACCCAGGCTGGAATAGCCGGTTCCGAAGTCGTCCATGGACAGGCGGACGCCGAACTGCTGCAGGCCGCGCAGCATGCTGCCGGTCTGCTCGGCATTGCGCATCAGCACGCTTTCCGTGATTTCGAGTTCGATCAGGCGCGGGTTCACGTCGAATCCGGTGATGATCCGCATGAGGGATTCGCCGATGTCCTTCTGCTGTAACTGGTGTCCGGACAGGTTTACTGCAACCGGGACGACGGAAAGCGCCCTGTCCCCCATCCACCTGCCGATCTGCCGGCAAACCTCCCCGAGCACCCACTCCCCGACCGGTATGATCAGCCCGTTGTCCTCGAGAATCGGAATGAAGCGGACCGGCGAGACCATGCCCAGCTCGGGGTGCTGCCACCGCAGCAGCGCCTCGAGTCCGGTGATCTCGCCGCTGGCGATGTTCACCTTCGGCTGGTAGTACAACTGGAACTCGTTGCGCTCCAGCGCCCGGCGCAGGTGGTTTTCCATGGACATGCGCTCGAGCGCCCGGGCATTCATTTCCGATTTGAAGAACTGGTAAGCATTGCGTCCGAGTTCCTTTGCCCGGTACATCGCGATATCGGCATTCTTGATCAGCGTGTCGGGATCTTCGCTGTCGTCGGGAAACAGGGTGACGCCGGCGCTGGCGGTTACGAAAAGCTCGCGCCCCTCGACGTCGAAGGATTTATGCAGCACGTCCATCAGCTTCTGCGCGACCAGTCCGGCGTCGCTGGCATTGGCGAGATTGGAGAGGATCAGCGCGAACTCGTCGCCACCGAGCCGCCCCACGGTGTCGCCCGCGCGAACGGCGCTCTCCAGGCGGCGTGCAACCTGTTGCAAAAGGCGATCGCCGGCGGCGTGCCCGAGCGTATCGTTTACCCGCTTGAAGTGATCGACGTCGACGAAGACCACCGCCACTGCACGCCCTTCGCGGCGCGCGTGCAGGATGGTCTGCTGGAGGCGATCAAAAAACAGCGAACGATTCGGTAGCTCGGTCAGATTGTCGTAATGGGCCAGGAACTGCAGCTTCTCCTCGTCCAGCTTGCGCGATGTGACGTCTTCGGCAATTCCAGTGATCATTGTTACCTGGCCGCTTTCGTCCAGCACCGGGAACGAACGGTTGTGCAGCCAGCGCACATCGCCGTCCGGGCGCACGATGCGGAATTCCTGGTCGAGATTGCCGTTGATGGCGAGAGGGCGCGAGGCTTCGATGCGGGGTCGGTCCGACGGATGAATTGCATCCATCCATTCCGATGCATTCTGCAGCAGGGCGTCGCATCTGCGCCCGAAGATCTTCTCGTACGCGGGACTCACGTAAGTAAAGTTTTGCGGATCCGGATCGGCTGTCCAGAACACTTCGGGAACGTTTGCCGCAAGATGGCGGAATTTCTGTTCGCTGGCGTAGAGCGCGCGTTTTGCCGCTTCCCTTTCCGCTTCGAATTGCATGTTCGTCAGCGCGAATGAAATATTCGCCGCCATCTCCGTCAGCAGGGCAACCAGTTCGTCGGTGAAGAACCCGATTTCGTCGCCGTGCAGGTTCAGCACGCCTACACAATGTCCAGCGCGCCTCAAGGGGAATGTCGCAAGCGATCGCACGCCCGCGGCGCGTGCCTGTTCCGCCCACGGGGCGACCCTCGGTTCGGCCAGAAAATCGTTGACGATATAGTGCCGATTGTCGCGAACGGCCGAGCCCGCGAACCCTCTTCCCTCCGGAATATCGGGATTCACGGATACGCGCATGCGCTTGTACACCTCGCTTACCGGCCCGCGGATCGCAATCGGATGTATCCAGCCGGTCGCTTCCTCCACCAGGCCTATCCAGGCGAGGCAGAAATGTCCGTATTCCACGGCAACCCGACACACTTCGTCGAAAAGCATCTCGGGTTCGTGAATCCGGACAATCGCCCGATTGGTCTGGGAGAGCGCCGCATACATATCCTTGAGGCGCACGATTTCCTGCTCGGCTCGTCGTTGCTGCGTGATGTCCGATCCCACGCCGCGGTAGCCTTTGAAGACCCCGCAGCTGTCGAACCACGGTTCGCCGCTGGTGCGGATCCAGTGCACCGCCCCGTCCGGAGTGAACCTTCGATAGGTAAAGTCCCGGAAAGGCTGGCGAGCGCTGCAGGTTTTCTCGTGCGCGTCCCAGTCGGCGGAGGCTAGATCGATGCCCGGCACTTCGCGACGAGTGAGCCCGAGAGTGCTCATGTTCAGGTTGCTTTTTGCATCCGCTTCGGCCGAAAGGAAGGTGAAACGTTGCTGCTCGTCCTGCTCCCAATACCAGTCCGCTGACAGCTCGATCAGGCTGCGAAAGCGCGCCTCGCTGTCGCGCAACGAACCTATCGCCACCTCCCCCCGCCGTTGCGAGCGCACGATCAGCCAGTAAAGCCAGCCCAGTCCGCCGACCAGTGCGGCGAGCAACAGTGCAGCGCTCTTCCAGGCCATGCCGATGCCCGCATCGCGGTTTCGCCGCAGCGCCTCGATGCGCGCGTTCTGCTCGGCCCGCAGCGCGGTCATCATTCCGGCAATGCGGACATCCAGTTCATCGGCTCTTTGCTCCTGCTCTATCAGTCTGCGCGCCGTCCTTGCGCCAGCGGACTGACGCAACTCCATGGCCTTGCGCATCGCTGTCATGTCGGCCAACAGCGCCGTCCCCAGAGCGTCCGCAATGTCGGCGTTCGCTTGCCGCAATTGCGGCCTGTTCTTCTGCCAGTTTTCGACGATGCGTACGCCGGCGCGATCGAACCCGCCGATAAATTTGGTTTCGCCCGAGTACAGGAAAGCGACGTAAAAGGCTTCGGCCTCCGCACGGTTGACTCGCAAGTCGTCGAATTCGCGCAGCGTGCGATAGCCGTGCGCGATGCCGTCTTCCTGTTCCATCAGGTTGCGTACGACATTCACGGAGGCCGGTACAAGCAGGCCAGCCACGGCGATCGCCAGCACGAACCCCAGCAGCGCCAAACGTGAAATGCCACGCACAGCGAGTCCGCGCCCAAGGCACGGCGAAGGCTTTACAGTCGATGCCGCGCAAGGATGCCGCAATTGGATTTGAATGCGCCGTCCGGCCACGGAAGAATTGCTCCTCTCGAACCCGCCGACACGCAGGGGCGCGTCAGTCGTCAGTCAATTTCCACCCGGCGCTGCGAGTTTACCTTGCATTTGTATTCGCCAGCGTCACGGCCTAGATTGCCAACTCAGGTGACGTATTGCCGGGATAGGAGGTGGTAGTGCGGCGCAGCATGCCTGGAAGGGACTGGGTTGGCGAATAGGCGAGGAGTCACCAACATCCGGTGAATCGCTTTTGCCATACCGTGGGAATTCCGCTGGTCGCTGGCTCCAACCCGCTGTTTGCGGCGCTGTTTTTCCGGTCTGATTTCTGGCCGATACCCATCGCCCTATTCGTGACCGGCTGGATTTTCCAGTTCCGCGGCCCCTATGTGGATCGAAAACCGCCGGAGTTTTTCCGCGACCGGCGCTTCCTCTTCGTCGGGCTGCGTTGGTGGTCTGCCAAAATCAGGGGGAAGGCATGACTGAGGACACGGGGCTAGGGACTAGGGGCTAGGGGCTAGGGGCTAGGGGCTAGGGGCTAGGGGCTAGGGGCTAGGGGCTTTAAAGTCTAGATTCCTATGGCGGATTTTCATCCGCAGGCGAAATGCTATGCTCACGATGACTATTCAACTAGCGAGAGACCGGACGTGAAACACATCAATTGGGACAAGGTTCCCGCCGAAAGACTCAACGACAAGTTCGTTCGCAAGCTGGCCTGGGACGGGAAGATCATGATCGGGCAGACCCTGGTCGAGAAAGGCTATGTCGTGCCGTTGCATTCGCATGACAATCAGCAGGTGACATTCGTAGCCAGCGGCGTCTGGCGCTTCAAGCTCGAGGGCAGGACCGTGGAAGTCGGTCCGAACGAAATGATTTTCATACCGGCCAATGTTGCGCATACCGCCGAAGCGCTGGAGACACTGGTGGCCTACGACGTTTTCACGCCGCCGCGCGAAGACTGGATCAACGGAGACGATGCCTACCTGCGCGCGAAGTAAGCCGCGCAACAACAAAAAAGGCCGGGACAACCCCGGCCTTTTTGCCGCGCACGGTCACGCGGTCAATTCTGCGGCTTCCAGTTCTTGGTAAGTTCCTTCGCCTGAGCGATCTGCTCGGGCGTCATCTTCTTTTCGATCTTGCTGATCTCCTCTCTGGTATAGAGGGAATCGCGGTAGCTGCTCTTCGGATTGGCGGCCGACAGCGACAACCACATGTCAGCCGCCGGTAAATCCTTGGCCACGCCCTGTCCCGCCGCATACATGATCCCCGCGTAATACTGGGAACGCGCATCGCCCTGCTGCGCCGCCTTCAGGAACCATCTGGCGGCCTCGGCCTGGTCACGCTTCACGCCGAAACCGTTGTGATAAATGAGCCCGAGAAAATATTGCCCATCCACATTGCCTTGGTCCGCCAGCGCCTGAAACTCGGTGAGCGCCTTAGGGTAGTCCCCGGTTGTATAGGCTTCTATGCCTTCGTCCATACCCGCCCATGCAGCGAGCGGCAATAGAAAAGCAAAAACCGCGATAAAACGTTTCATTGGATATCCTCGGAACGATCAGACCGGGATTGTAACGCGCTTGCCGTGCGCCGCGCCGATATCGCGCACGCAGAAGGATGAGGCGCCGGGCCTGTCGTCCAATTTGTGGCCGCAACCATGAAGACCGCGGCTGAACCCCGACAGGGCTCTCAAGGTGGGAGGGAATTACTGACGGAACCCCTGATGCAACATCGGGTCCGTACACGTCAAGGCGGTCATAATCGCCTTACTATCGCCGTCACCAAGCGAATGAAACCCAGTCCCGGGCGCCAGGAAAAATTGTGGTCCTGAAAGTGCCTGCTGTAAAGCGCCGATTTGTAAGAGTCCATGACACCCCGAGTGACCGGGGGAATCGGCCATGTTTCAATTGCAGATGTCGAATCAGCGGCTGACCCTGTTGCGTCCGTCGGTCTTGGCGCGGTAAAGCGCCTTGTCGGCCGCTGCGAGCACCACCTCGGGCACATCCAGGCGGTCTCCTCTCTCCGCAACGCCAGTGCTGATGGTCACCGAAATCCATTTGTTTGCACCGCTAGCGGTAGGCATGGCCTTGCCCGACCTGGGACGGCGTGGGCGCCCGTTCTCGCGGAGCATCAGCTTGTAGCTTTCGATTTTTTTGCGCAGGGATTCGAGATGCTGCATGACGCTGATCGCGCGCCGTCCCGGGAAAACGATGGTGAATTCTTCCCCGCCATATCGGTACGCGGTGCCGCCGCCGCCCACCCGCTGCAGTTGCGCGGCCACCAGCTTCAGGACCTGATCGCCGACATCGTGGCCCCAGGTGTCATTAAATGCCTTGAAGTGATCGATATCCACCATTGCCAGCGTAAAACTGCGGTCGAGAGACCCCAGGCGCTCGTTCAACGCGCGACGCCCCGGCAAACCGGTCAATTCGTCATAAAACGCCATGCGATGAGAGTCCTGCACGACCGCAGCAGCCACGATCACTCCCGCGATCGTGCAAAACCAAAGGAACAAACCCGGCCACGGCAAACTGTTACAGGCCAGCGCGAAAGACGCGGCTGCGGCGGCGAACGCAGCGTCAATCACCGAACCACGCAATACCGCGCATGTTGCTGCAATGATCACGGCCGCAACCGTGCAGGCAATACCCCACTGGGGAATCTGAATGCCTGTGAGCGATGCGTGTTCGATGATCGGCTGGTACAGTACATCGGTGAATTCGCTCGCATCGGCGAGCACCATGGCGGCGACGGCACCGACTTCGATCAGTGGCAACGACAGCCGGCGCAACCCCGGCACGTTCAATGCCCCGCGCTCGCGCAGCAACGTAAAGATCGCGATGTTGAGCGGTACAAATACACAGATCGCCGCGTAGACGGTGCGCGACATGAGACCTGCATTCTCGCGTTCGAGAAAGAACACGAACGCGAAATAGGCAAGCGTGAAGGAGAGCAGGACAAAAAAGGCGCGACCACGCCTGAAGGCGAGACTGAGCAAGAGTCCGCTCGTCAGCACCAGGTAAGGTCCGTGAATTTTGAGCCCCGACAGATAGTCGGGAAGAGTTGCGTGTCCGGCCAGCAGCAGCGCAATTCCCCACAGGCCAAGCGGCACGGCGAAATTGCCGAGCACTTTGCCAACCGCGGTAGAGGGGGTGAAATCCTCGACCACGAATTCGTTATGACTTACCAGATCCACGGCGCCTCCACGTCGATTGCTGCGAGTCGTCTCGAACGCATCCGCCCTATCCTTCTCTTCTGAGGATGTACGCAACGCGAGCACCTGGGCGACGACACGCAATCATTTGCAAGAGACATACCAGATGGAAATTCGTTCATCGACGGGGCGTGAGGCGCGCAATCTGCGCGTCTTTGTTGGCGGCCGACGACAAATCCGTCAGCATCGAATGCCAAGCCGCCGAGCCACGGTGTGTTTGCCACTGTCGCCGCGCGACTACACGCGCGGCGAGAAATTCGTATTTTACGCGCCGGAAATGAACGCAAAAGTTGCGGAAACACTCGCGCTGGAAAACAAGCTGCGCATCGCGGTAGACGTTTCCACACTTCAGGCGATACGCGGCCTGGATGTGCGAATTTCAGTGGACGATTTCGGTACCGGATATTCCTCGCTGGCCTATGTCGCGAGTCTACCTATCCACGCGCTCATGATCGATCGCAGTTTCGTTGTGGGCATGACCCAGAACCAGGAGAGCCTCGCTATCGTCAGCTCTGCGATATCCCTAGCGCATACACTGAAGCTGACGGTTATAGCTGAAGGGGTGGAAACGGACGAGCAGGCGACACAGCTTGGGAAATTGACTCGAACAACCTGATAGTTCCTGTTCGCTTTCCGCCGGCATCTCCATGCTGCGACGCAGCGCCACCCGCCTATTCCGCAATCCGCGACCGCATCACACCGGCATCGCACTGTAGGCTTATTGCGATGCGGCACGACACAGTTCCTGCTTTTTAGTCCGCCGTCATGAGCATGTTTTAAGATTGCCAAGTCACATCAGATCGCGGCGTCTGCTCCGATATCGGCAGAAATTTCTGTCCTTTCGCCTAAAATTGTACGAGTAGCACCCGTCGCCGGCATCGCGAGCGGAAAGACCGCTAACATAAAGAACGAGCGCCGGCGGGTACTGTCATTCAAGCGTGAGAAATTCTTTCAAGTCCGCCTGAGATCGCTAACCCGGGAGACTCCCCGTCAGGGAACACACGTCGCCATGGAAAGAGAGCTCAAAATCCTGATGATGGAAGACGCAGCGGTTGACGCCGAACTCGTAATGCGCGAGTTGAAGCATTCGGGGATCGCATGCGTTTCCCGCCGGGTGGAGACCCGCGAGGATTTCATTCACGAACTTCGCGATTTCGCTCCGGATGTCGTTCTCTGTGACTTCACCCTGCCCGGATTCAGCGGCCTGGCTGCATTGGCGATCGCAAAGGAATTTTCCCCTGACACTCCCTGCATTCTCATCTCGGGCACCATCGGCGAGGAAACGGCAATCGAATCCCTGAAATGCGGGGCCACCGACTATATCCTCAAGACCAACCTGACCAGGCTGCCGTCCGCTGTGCAGCGCGCGATGCGCGAGCAGAAGGATCGCCTCGCCTACCGTGAGGCGGAACAGGCGCTCGCAGGAAGCGAAGAGAGGTTCCGTCTGCTCTGGGAGACCACAACCGACGCAGTCGTTCTACTGGACTCCGACAGCCGGATCCAATACGCGAATCCCGCGGTCAAGGAAATCTTCGGCTACGACGCCGCTGAACTGGCGGGACAGGACCTTGCCGTGATCCAGCCGGAACGCCTGCGGCAGGCGCACCGGCAAGGGTTCAAACGCTACCTTGCAACCCTCGTCAAGACGTTGAACTGGCGCGGCACCCAGGTGCCGGCACTGCACCGCGACGGTCATGAGTTCCTGGTGGAGCTCGCGTTCAGCCACATGACGATCGGCGGCAAGCCGGTGTTCGCTGCCTTCATCCGGGACGTGACCGAGCGCGAACGCGCGGCAGCGGAGTTGCGGGCGAGCGATGAGCGATTCCGCCAAATGGCGGAGAACATCAAGGAGGCCTTCTGGCTGACCGATCCCACCTACATGAAGGCGCTTTACGTCAGCCCGGCGCACGAAGAAATATGGGGGCGAAGCAAAGAGGATCTTTCCAACATGGTCGCGGAGTGGTTCGCTTTCATCCATCCGGAAGATCGCCCAAGAATGCTCGAAGTCATCGAGAGATCGGCACACCGCAGCGGGTATGTGGAGGAGTATCGCATCGTGCGGCCCGACGGCTCGGTCCGATGGATCAGCGACAAGGCGTTTCCGGTCTTCGACGACGAGGGGCGGATCGTCCGAATCGCGGGAATTTCGGACGACATCACCGAGCGCAAGCTGGCCGAGCATCGATTGCAGGAAAGCGAGGCCAAGTACCGGCAACTCATCGAGCAGGCTACGGACGGCATCGTAATCACAAATATTCACGGCAACTACATTCTCGTAAACACCACCGCTTGCGAACTTCTGGGTTATACCGAGAGCGAGCTGCTCGGCATGAACGGATGGCAGACCTATCTGGAGGAAGAACGGCAGATGTATGGCGAGCGGCTGGAACAGGTTCGCGCCGGGAAAGTTTTGCGGATCGAGCGCATGATGCGCCGGAAAGACGGCTCCGCCTTTCCCGCCGAGGTCAGTATCAAGATGCTCGACAACGGCATGATCCAGTTGATCATCCGCGACATCACCGATCGCCGCGCACAAGAACTAAAAATCTCCCGCTTGAGCCGGATCCATGCGGTATTGAGCGGCATCAACGCGGTGATCGTTCGCATCCGCGATCGCGGTGAACTGTTTCAGGAAGCGTGCCGAATCATTGTAGAGCATGGCCACTTCAGTCTGGGCTGGATTGCGGTGCTGGACCATGCGACCGGGAAGCTGATGGCTGTCGCCCAGGCGGGCCTGCCTGAGAATTCGGGTGCTGGCAGCGCCTTTTTTAATGGCGCGGTTGGACTCGTGCCGGCGGGTACCGCGGAAGTCGCGCTGCGGGAAAAACATTCAGCCACTGACAACGTCATAGAGGATGCGCCCGGGTTAATGGACGCTGAACATGAGCCGGACACATTGAAGGTCAGACGGGCCGCCATCGAGTTGGGCGCGAAATCGGTCATCGTGCTGCCGCTGGTCGTGGAGAGAGAGACGTTCGGCATCCTTACGCTGTACGCGTCGGAGCGAAACTTCTTCGACGACGAGGAAATAAAACTGCTGAACGAGCTGGCCGGGGACATTTCGTTCGGCCTGGAGTTCATCGCCAAGGAAGAGAAGGTCGATTATCTCGCCTACTACGATGCGTTGACCGGGCTGCCCAATCGCAGCTTGTTCTTCGACAGACTGACACACCAGCTCGGCTCAGCCGCGCGCGACGGCTCGAACGTGGCGCTGCTATTGATCGATTTGGACCGCTTCCGTCAAGTCAACGACACGCTGGGCAGACAATCCGGCGACGCGTTGCTGGCAGCGGTCGCCGAGAGGCTGAACAGCACGGTCCGGGACCGGGACTCGCTGGCCAGGGTCAGTTCCAATCGCTTCGCTCTGGCGATTTCCGGCATCTCGGATTCGCCGGATGTTGCTCATGCCCTGGAATCCCGCAACCGCGAATGGTTCGAGCGCCCATTCACCGTAAGCGGCGAGGAATTGCGCATCTCCGCCACGGCGGGGATCGCGATGTTCCCGGACGATGGGGAGAATGCCGAAGCGCTGTTCGCGAACGCCGAGGCGGCGCTCCGTCTTGCCAAGGCCCAGAGCGCGCCTTTCCTGTTCTACGGACCCGAAATGAACGCCCGAGTAGCGGAATCCCTCAGGCTCGAGACCCGATTGCGGCGCGCCATCGCCAATCAGGAACTCGTGCTCTGGTACCAGCCCAAGATCGACCTCAAGACGGGGAAAATCACCGGAATGGAAGCCCTGATGCGGTGGCGGGATCCGGAATCCGGTTTGGTTCCGCCCGGGAAATTCATTCCGATCATGGAACAGACCGGGATGATTCTGGACGCGGGGAACTGGGCTCTGTCCCAGGTTGCCGTGGAATGCAGGCTATGGACAAACCACGGGCTGAAGCCGCCTCGCGTCGCGGTGAACGTGTCTCCGATTCAATTGCGGCAGAAGGATTTCGTCGCAAAGGTAAAGGGGGCGGCGGACGAAACGCAGGCCGCCGGCGGAGCACTGGACCTGGAGATCACGGAAAGCGTGATCATGGAAAATGTCGATGCCATCATCCCGAAACTGCAAACGATCCGCGGCCTCGGCGTGGAGACTTACATCGATGATTTCGGCACCGGTTATTCCTCCCTCGCCTACATCGCCAGGCTTCCGATCCATTCCCTGAAAATCGACCGCAGCTTTATTGTCGGCATGACGCAGAACGAGGAAAGCCTGAACATCGTCAACTCGGTGATCTCGCTCGCCCATACGCTGAAACTGCGGGTCGTCGCCGAAGGCGTGGAAACCGAAGCCCAGTCCGCGCTGTTGCGCCATTTGGAGTGCGATGAAATGCAGGGCTTTCTTTTCAGTCCCCCGGTGCCCCCGGAGGAAGTGCCGGCGCTTCTAAGAAGGCTCGCGTAGCGAAATACTGCGTGTTGTCAGTACGCAGTACCGGATATTCTTTTCCCCTAAATCCCAAGTATCTTCTCGGGCTGCGGTGGACTACAAGCTGATCGTGAACTGTTCCGTCCGCTCAGACCTGGTCGCGCCACGCCTGGTCTGCATTCTCGAACAGTCGATTGGCTTCCTCCGGTCCCCAACTGCCGGCGGGATACGCATGAACGAAGTCCCGCTCCTGTGCCCAGAACTTCAGGATCGGGTCCACTACCCGCCATGCCCATTCCACTTCATCGAAGCGGATGAAGTTGGTGGCATCACCGCGAATGATGTCGGAGAGCAGTGCTTCGTAGGCGTCCGGCTGGGGATCGTGATCCTGCCGATAGCCGGCATTCATCTGGATTACACGGGTATGCATGCCCAGCCCCGGCTGCTTGGCATGAATTTCCAGGTGCATGCTTTCGTTGGGCTGCAGACTGAGGAGTATCCAGTTCGGCGTCATGTTTTCCAGCGGGGTCTCGCGGAATAACTGCTGTGGCGGGTCGCGGAAACGCAGGGCGATCATCGACATCTGTTTCGCCAGTCGTTTGCCGGTGCGCAGATAGAATGGCACACCGCGCCAGCGCCAGTTGTCGATGAAGAATTTGGCGGCGATGTAGGTTTCGGTAGTCGAATCCTTGCCGACACCGGCTTCGCCGTGATAGCCGGGTACCTGCCCGCCCTCCACGGTACCGTGACCATATTGAGCACGCACGGCGTGTGCATGGACCGCGTCCCGGGAAATCGGGCGGATGGAGCGCAGCACTTTCACTTTTTCGTCGCGCAGCGTGTCGGCCTCCAACGCGGCCGGCGGTTCCATCGCCACCAGCGTGAACAGCTGCATCAGATGGTTCTGCAGCATGTCGCGCATGGCACCCGCCTTGTCGTAGTAGTCGGCGCGAGTCTCGATGCCGGCCTGCTCGCCGACCGTGATCTGCACATGGTCCACGAAATTGCGGTTCCACAGCGGCTCGATCATCAGATTGGCGAAACGGAATACCAGCAGGTTTTGCACGCTCTCCTTGGCCAGGTAATGGTCGATGCGGTAGATCTGCTGCTCGTCAAAGTGCCGGTGCAACAGCTGATTGAGCCGCTGCGCACTCTCGATATCCTCGCCAAAGGGTTTCTCCACGACAATGCGGTGCAGGCCGCGCGGGCGATTCAAGCCGGTGGCCGCCAGATTGTCGACGATGGCGCCGAAGTCCTCGGGTTTGACGGCCAGATAGAACACGATGTTCGAGCACACCCCGGTCTTCGGTTTGCCCAGTTCTTCCAGCAGACGCGGGTAGGCTTGCACCTCCTGCAGGTCACCGCGAACGTAGCTGAAGCGCGAAGCGAACCGGGCAAAGCACTCGGGTGTGAACTGCGCCCCGAGCTTTTGTCGCAGCGCCTGCTCCATGTGTGCTGCCCATGCGGCGTCATTCCATTCCCGCCTTGCGAAAGCGACAAAGTTGGTGACATCGGGCAGCCGCTTTGCCAATTCCAGCCGGTACAGCGCCGGCAGGAGCTTGGTTGCCGCCAGATGGCCGGTGGCGCCGAAGATGACGAAACTGCACGGATATAACGCGTCTGCCTGGTTCACGTTTTTACCTGGTCTGGAAATGTGGGGGGGCGTATCGCAGCCATTTATACACGTTCGGCCGCAGGTACGATTGACTCACGCCGCCCGCGGCACCAAACTTCGCGAAACCAACCGCATCAGCAAGGAGATGTTCATGCGTTACGCGCCATGCTTTGTCGCCGGCCTCCTGACGATTCTTTCCGCCGGCGGTTTCGCGGCCGACATCAGAACCGATCTCGACCGGCTGGCCGACCAGCTCGAACCCAAAGTGATCGAATGGCGGCATGACATCCACCAGAATCCCGAACTCGGCAACCGCGAATTCCGCACTTCGGGCATCGTTGCCGGACATCTCAGGGCGCTTGGATTCGAAGTCCAGACCGGCGTGGCGCACACCGGCATCGTGGCACTGCTGAAGGGTGGCAAGCCTGGTCCGGTCGTCGCGCTGCGTGCGGACATGGATGCGCTGCCGGTGACCGAGGAAGTCGATCTGCCCTTTGCGTCGAAAGTGAAAACCACCTGGGCCGGCAAGGACACCGGTGTCATGCATGCCTGCGGCCATGACACGCATGTCGCCATTCTGATGGGCGTCGCCGAGGCGCTGTCGAAGGTCAGGGATCAGCTGCCCGGCACGGTCAAATTCCTGTTTCAGCCCGCCGAGGAAAGCCCCCCGCCCGGCGAGGACGGCGGCGCCGCGCTGATGGTGAAACAGGGCGCGATGGAAAATCCGCATCCCGACGTCGTCTTCGGTCTGCACATCACGTCCGCAGCCGAAACCGGCATCATCGGTTATCGCGCGGGACCCTTCATGGCGGCGATGGACATCCTGCGCATTACCGTGCACGGACGCACCACCCACGGCTCCGCGCCCTGGACCGGAGTGGATCCGATCGTGGCCGCCTCACAGATCGTGCTCGGACTGCAGACCATCGTCAGCCGCCAGATCAACGTCACGCAGGAGCCGGCCGTCATTACCATCGGCGGCATCGACGGCGGCAACCGTTTCAACATCATTCCGGACAAGGTGGAAATGGTCGGCACGATCCGCACCTTCGACGAGAAGATGCGCGACGACATCCACAAGCGCGTGAAGCTGACCGTCGAGAGCATTGCAGCCGCTTCCGGTGCAACCGCCACGGTGACGATAGAGAAACCTTACGATGTGACCATCAACGATCAGGCACTGACCGAGCGCATGCTGCCGACGCTGCAGCGCGTTGCCGGTGAGTCGAACGTGAAGTTGCGCCCGAAGGTAACCGGCTCCGAAGACTTTTCGTTTTTCGCGCAACAGTCCCCCGGACTGTTCATCTTCCTCGGCGGATCGCCGAAGGGCACCGACATGAGCAAGGTTGCCTACAACCATTCGTCGCGGTTTTTTGTCGAGGACTCGGCAATGAAGCTCGGCGTGCGCGCGCTGCTCAACCTGACTGACTGGTGACTGGTGACTGGTGACTGGTGACTGGTGACTGGTGACTGGTGACTGGTGACTGGTGACTGGTGACTGGTGACTGGTGACTGGTGACTGGTGACTGGTGACTGGTGACTGCAGTTAGATGATTGCTTTGGAGATGATTCCTGGAAGTCCTGTCTTTCCCAATTACTAATTACCAATCACCATTCACAGCCCTTGAACTACCTCGCCCATCTGTACCTGTCCGAGCCGACCGAAGAGGCATGGCTGGGCAGCCTGCTGGGCGATTTCGTGAAGGGGCCGCTGGACGGGCGCTATGGCGAGGACATCACGCGGGCAATCGCGCTGCACAGGAAGATAGACAGCTTCACCGACGCGCACCCCGTGGTGCTGCGGAGCAAATCGCGAGTCAGTGCCGGGCGCCGCCGCTACGCCGGCATCATGATCGACATGTTCTACGATCATTTCCTGGCCAGGCACTGGCGCGAATTCCATGATGAACCGCTCGACGCATTCACCGCCAGGATTTATGCGATCCTCGATCGGCAGCACGCGATGCTCCCGGAAAGACTTCAGCAGATGGCGCCGAAGATGGCGCAATGGAATTGGCTCGCGTCCTATGCAGAAGTCGGTTCGATCCACACCGCGCTCGATCGCATGGGTCGGCGGCTGAAACGCGAGAATCGGTTGCTGAACTCAGCCGATGAACTGGTGGAGCACTACGGCGAACTTGAATCGGATTTCCGAGCATTCATGCCGCAGGTTCTGCAATTTGCGCAGCGCCATCACCTGGCCACTATCGACTGACAGCTTCCAGCCCGGTCCGGCGTTCAGTATCGATAACCCTCCAATACCAGGTCCTGGTACTCGGGATGCCGATGGATGAAGCCCGCGGTGAACGGGCACAGCGGCATGACCTTGAGTTGCTGCGCACGCGCGTAATCCAGCGCCGTGCGCACAATCCGGCTGGCGATGCCTTTTCCTTCCAGCTCAATCGGAACCTCGGTGTGCTCGACAATGATCTTTTCGCCGACGAGGAGATATTTGGAGAATGCGATCTTGCCATCGAGAGTGATTTCGAAGCGCTTTGCCGCGGTATTGTGGACGACAGGCAAGTCCGCGTCGGTCGGCATGTTAACCTCCAGTTGAGTGAAAGATCAGCAGGGCGGGCGATGTTGCGCCCATGGGCGGACGCGCTCGAACGCGCGCGAAGCCTGCAGCACCCGCAGATCGCGATGCCGGCTCGCCACGATTTGCAATCCGATCGGCAATCCGGCCCGCGTAAAGCCGCAGGGGCATGTCGCCGCCGGCAACCAGGTGAGATTGAAGGGATAGCTGAAGCCGGCCCAGCGCATCCAGTCCCACGGATGCTGTTCCCAGTGCGGCGGAATCAGATGATCGGCGGGAAATGCAGCGACCGACAACGTCGGCGTCAACAACAGATCGTAACGCTCGAACAGCGCGCGCACCTTGTCGTACAGCGCCAGTCGCTTCTCATCGAGCCGGCAATATTCCGCGGCGCTGAATTTCATGCCGTGCTTCACCAGCGCGACCAATCCGGCGTCCATGCGGTCCTCCCATTCATCGAGCAACGGACCGAGTCGGCTGCTGAAGTTCGCCGAGAAATGCATGTGCTCCATTTCGATCGGATTGTCCCAGCCCGGCTTGATCTCCTCGACTTTGCAGCCGAGTTCCTCGAATGCAGCCGCCGCTTTGCGGACCGGCCCGGCGACTTCCGCATCCACCTTCAGATAACCGAGGTCCGGACTGTAGGCGACCTTCAGCCCGGCAATGCCTTCGTCGAGACGCCCGACGAAATCGTCTGGCGGGGATTCGAGGCTGGTCATGTCGCGATCGTCGGGACCCGCCATCGCCTGCAACATCAATGCGGCGTCGGCAACCGTGCGCGTCAGCGGCCCGACATGCGAGATCAGGCCGTTCGCCGGCGTCGGCCAGTAAGGCACTCGCCCATGCGAGGGCTTGATTCCGTAAATGCCGCAGAACGCGGCCGGCATGCGCACCGAACCGGCGCCATCCGATCCTTGATGAATCGGCCCGATCCCCGCCGCCGCACAGACGGCCGCGCCGGCGCTGGATGCACCGGCATTCATGCCCTGCTTCCACGGATTGTGCGTGATGCCGGTGAGCGGGCTGTTACTGACGCCGCTCCAGCCGAATTCGGAGACCGTCGTCTTGCCGATCGAGATCGCACCGGCTGCGCGCAGTCGCTCGACGTGCAGATGGTCGAAATCCGGAATGCGGTCGCGATGGATGTGCGATCCGCTCATGGTGCGCACGCCGCGCGTAAACGCGAGATCCTTGATGCTGGTCGGCACGCCGTGCAGGATTCCCAATGGACGGCCTCGCATCACCGCATCTTCCGCTTCGCTTGCGGCTTTGATCGCGGCATCGAATGTCGGCGTGCAGATCGCATTGAGCCGTGGATTGAGGGCCTCGGCACGCGCGATCGTCTCGCGCATGACCTCCAACGGCGAGACGGTTTTCTCCCTGATCATGCGGGCCAATTCGGCCGCCGGGATGAAACAGAGCTCTTGGCTCATGATTTTTCGCTCCAGGTTTCGCGCCATTGCCGGATAAGAATAGGCCATTGCGCGTTCATTCCAATGACGCGGCGCATGCTCGGACGCGAGGGCCCAAGCGCCCGCTGTCCCCAACCGGCGACAGAAACTTTTCCTTCAAAACAACAGCATTTTGCGGATTGCATGCAATAGTGACTCCATCCAGCTACAGTCTGGACGGTTTTTCCGCTGCTCCCGCCTGACTTGCGCGCCTTAACCCGCTGATATCAAAACAGGTCAGCGGTGCTGGCACGATGCTTGTAATGACGCACGACCAAAGGCATCGCCTGCGCGAGAACCGGGATGCATCATGTTGTTCATTGTTGGAGGTAAAGAATGAAAAATCAAAACGCCAAATCCCGGCATTTTCCCAAACTGCTTGTCGCCTGCGCGTTGCTGGTTTCCTTCGGGCTGCTCGCCAACATGGCGCCGCTGACTGCCGCGCAGCACTACCAGCCGGCCGAAGTCCAGCCCATCTGGATGAAAATCGACCTGAACGCCGACGGCAAGATCAGCAGGGATGAACTGCGTGAAGAAGATCCCCGGTTGCTGAGCAAATTCGACCAGGCCGACCTGGACCACGATGGGTCGTTGAGCCTGCGCGAACTCGAGGTCCTGCTGTTGAGCGTCTGACGAACGATCCCGGCGCCGACGGCCTCAGTTGATCGACGCCACCACCCGCCCGACGATGCTTCCCGCCTTCAGCTGATCGAGCGTACGGCTCACTTCCGAGAGCGGGCGCTTTTCGATCGGGATCGGCTTGATCTTCCCCGAACGCGCCAGCGCGATGACCTCCTTCAACTCGGCGACATTGCCGACGCTGGATCCCTGGATTCTCCAGGCGCGTTGCACCACCACAACGAGCGATACCGGGATTTCTCCGCCGTAAAGTCCTACCACGATCAGCTTTCCGCCTTTGCGCAAGACGCCCAGCGCGAGCGTGGCTGTGTCTGCGGCACCGACCAGATCGACTGCGCCATACAACGGGCCGCCGGCGGCTTCCAGAAGTTTTTTCGGGGCCTCCGGATCGCGTCCGTTGACTGTCGCGGCGGCGCCTTCCTTCTTCGCCACTTCGAGCTTCTTGTCGTCGATATCAACGACGACGATGCGTTCGTGGCCGATGGCTTTGAGCATTTCGATCGCCATCAAGCCCAGGCCGCCTGCACCGAATACCGCCACCCATTCATCGCGCGGGATGGGCTTCAACTGCGCCACGGCCGAATAAGTCGTCAGCCCGGAGCAGGACAGCGTCGCCGCCCACATGGGATCGATCCCGCTCGCGTCCACCAGATATTTCGCATGCGGCACCAGCAGATGATCGGCGTAACCGCCGGGACGCTGAATGCCGATCCAGCGCGGCGCCATGCAATGATTGTCCATCCCCTCCAGACAGCGCGCGCACTTTCCGCAGCCAATCCACGGACACACCAGCCGGTCCTGTCCGATCGGCACATCCTTCGCCTCCGGTCCCGCGGCAATTACGGTGCCGAAGGGCTCGTGTCCCAGCGTCACCGGTGGATTCATCCCTCGATCGCTCATGTTGAAGCGTTTGCCTCCACCCAGATCGAAATAGCCTTCGCGGATGTGCACGTCGCTGTGGCAGACTCCGCAATATTTGAGCTTCAGCAGCACTTCGGTTCCGGCCGGCTTCGGCGTCGCCTTCTCCGCCTTCTGAAGGGGCTTTCCCCATTCGACCACGTCGTAACTCAGCATTGCTCCCTCCCCGTATGTTCTTTCCTCTTGGCCGAATCCTAGCACCGGGCGGTGCACTTCGTGCAAGAGCAAAGGGCAATGTTAACCACGTAGGACACGGAGAAACGCGACCAGCCCGGAGAAGACGATCACAGCCACTTCGACTTGCGGAAACGATAGAACAGATAGACGTCGATCGCAGTCATCATGCCGACCGCCAGAGGATAACCGAAGGCCCATTCGAGCTCCGGGATGTTTTTGAAGTTCATGCCGTACACGCCGGCAATCAGGGTGGGCACCGCGACCAGGGCAGCGCAGGCCGCCAGGCGCTTGGTGACTTCGTTTTCCTGGATGGTCAGCAGCGACAGGTTCACCGAAATCGCGGTCGTCACCATTTCGCGCAGGCTCTCGATCGACTGGTTGAGCCGCACGAGATGGTCGTAGATGTCGCGAAAATATTCCTGGAGGCGCGAGCACTGGTAGGGCACCCGTCCACCATAGAGCTTGCCGATCGCCTCCAGCAGCGGACTGGTCGCGTGTTTGAGCGTCATCAGCTTCTGCTTCAAGGAATAGAGCGATTCGATGATCGCGCGATTGTTCTGGCCGGCGAAGATCCTGGTTTCGATCTGCTCCAGCTCGACTTCCAGCGCATCCAGCACCGGGAAGTAGCGATCCACCACGGCGTCCGTGATCGCATATAACACATAGCCCGCGCCGTGCTGGAGCAACTCCGGTTCGCGCTCGCAGCGGGCGCGCACTCCCAGAAAACCGAGTTGGGTATGGCTGCGCACCGACAGGATGTAGTTGCGGCCGACGAACACGTCCATCTCGCCGACGTTCAGCTCGTCGCCCACGACTTCGACGATCTGCAGGACGGCAAAAAGCAGGTCGCTGTATTCCTCAATCTTCGGGCGCTGGTGGCCATGACGCGCATCCTCCACCGCCAGTTCGTGCAGGTTGAACTCGGCCTCCATTGCTCCCAGTTCGTCGGCCGTAGGTTCGAACATGGCGACCCAGACGAAACACTCCGGTCGGTTGACGTAACTATGGATCTCGCTGGGCTGAATGTCCGCGAGTTTTTTTCCGCCCTCATACGCGACGCAATTGATGAGCATGACTTTTCTCCCTGCCCGAATCCTAGCATCGCGCGGCGCACTTCGTGAAAAGAGCGACTCTCACCGCGTCCTCTGCGATAAACGTTGTTCTGGACGCTGTCCCGGATCTGAATGGAGTCTTGAGATTGTTTCTAGTAGGGACGGCGGCCGATATAGTTGCCGGGCGGATCGTAGTTGCAGGCCACGATCAGGGTTTTGTCGCAGGTTGCTTCACCGCAACCGAGAGCGGTCGTGTCGCGCCACACCATCTGCGTGTAGTGACCGGCCGGATGCCAGTTCGACTCGGTCAACGCGCCGCCGCGATAATCCTTCTTCTCGGTCTCCCAGGCCTTGGCCGCGTCCACTGCGGTATAAAATCCGGCTGTACCCTGAAACAGATTCTCCCCGTACCTTTTCCCGGAGCGATGCTTCATCTTGCAGGTCGTGGCGGCAAGATGGTCCGCCCACTCCTGAGCGTAGACCGCGAGCGCGGCGGACCACTTCATGGGACCCACGCCGACATCGGCGCGCACCTTGTTGTGATACGCAGTGATTGCCTGAATGTCCTTGACGAACATTTTCGAACCGGAACTGGGTTTTGACCCGGGAGACGCCGGAACCGCGGCCGGCTTCTCAGGCCGGGATGCACAGCCGGCCGTCAGCACAAGCCACAGCATGGCGATCAGCCAGATGCAAGCGCGCGCCATCAACCGCGGTGCCTGGCCATGATGGCGCTACCGGCGTCCCAGGCATTGGGAATGCACGACGATGCCCGGTTCGACGTGGCTGCACGCGAATCGTGCGCCCTACTCTGCATCAATGGTCATTTCAACGCCGTAGGCTCTTACTCAGGCCCAGGGGCCGTGGAACCTCTTGCGCCGCCGCGCCTTGGGCCCGTCCTTCTGCTGGCGCACCCACGAATTGTCGTTCGCCAGGTAGTTGCGCTTGTTCTTCTTGGCTGCCGCCGAGAGCTTGCGCGTGATGATGTGGCGCGCGTAGATATGGTCGAAGAGCCGCATGAACTCTCCGAAGTAGGCGTCCGCAAGGTCGGTGTTGCCGCGGATCACGAGCATGTTCTCGTCGTTGGAAGTGGTCGAGGCCGGGCTGAAGTTGGCTGATCCGGTGATGATCACCGGATCAGCGCCCAGCGGGTCGATCAGCATGAACTTATCGTGGATGTAGAGGTTCTTGTTGAACCCGGTCAGGGCTTCGGCCCTGAAGTTGGCGAGATCGTTCTTGCCGAACTTGGCGCCCGCAGCGATCAAGAGGTCGTCGTCGCGGCGGATCTCGTCGTCGCCTGCGGAATTCTTGTCCTTGAGAACGTAACGCGACACGTCGTTCTGCTTCTTGAGAACATTGGCGAATGGCGCGGCGATGGTGAAGGCAACGGTGAAGCAGACGATATCCTTCGCCTTGTCCATCCGGTCCGCGTACCACTGCAGCGTCGTCCCGACGCGGGGGCTGAACAGCGCCGTGATCGAGTTAGGGTCGGGGTCGCCGGCGGGCGTGGGCGTTTCCTGATTGTTCCGCCGGGCGAGTGGCGCGTTTGCCGCGTCAGGCGTCTCCCACAGGAAGGACCAGTAGTCGAGGTACTTGCGGGCGATGGCCGCATCGAACACCGCATGCCCGACATTCGAGTGCCCGAAGATCCCGCCGGCCGAGATGTTAGTGGATCCGGTCCAGACCGCGATCGGCGCGCCGTTCTGGAGCAGCACCAGGAACTTGTTGTGCTTCTCCGACTGGATGCCTCTGCGCTCCCTGCAAAGACCCTTGATCCCGGCCCTGGAAACCATGGCGCGGTTTTGCGCTCCGTAGTTCGGCTTGTCATAAAGCAGCTTTACGTCCGCGCCGGCTTGGGCCGCCCGCTTGAAAGCCTTGCCGACCGGGAGATAGCGGAATTCGTAAAAGGCACCGCGCAAGGCAAAGGCGGGGCCGTTGGCCCGGCCGATGAATGCAATCAACGCCTCGTAGAGCCCCCGCGACAGCCATTGCATCTGCGGCGATTCCGGCTTGGTCTCGTCCGGTTTCGGGTTCGTGAATTCGCGTGCGTAGGCCTGGGAGCCCGCGGCCCCGCGGTTGAAGTAAACGGCATGGCTGCCCACTTGCGGGTCGGGCGTGGGCGCGCCGACCGTGACCGCTGACGCGTCCCGCAGCTCGAGCAGTTTCGGTTGACCGTAGACGGGCACGACACGGTACTGGTACTGGTGTGCAGGCCTCACGGTGTAGTCGCCCCACTGAAACGACTGCACGGGGTGTTCCGAGGTGGGCACCGGGGTTCCCGGCGCAAGCCCCTTGTCCTTGTCCTCGAAGCGCTTGATGCCGCGCAGGAAGTAGCGTTCGGCGGGTGCGCCGTTGCTGAACGCGGTGCGCTCGATGGCAAAGCCGAGGAGGCCTGCGGTGAAGTTGTCCCAGTCGGCCTCGCGAACGTCCCAAGCAAGTGTCACCACGTGTGGGCCGCAGATGGCGCGGACCGATAGAGGGCCGTTCTGATTGCGGAATCGCATATCGCCTCCCCTGAGGTTGAGATTCGATCTCTGCCGCTGCTTCAACGGCCTGCCACCCTGCAGCTCGCGGTTACGACCGCTCAGGCGCCACCGCGTCGACGGGCAAAGGAAACAGGCCGCGCAGTCCGGGTGGAAGGTCCCGAAAGCAACAGGTTAGCGAGCCGCCCCGCCGCCCGGGGCAGGCCGCAACACGTCGTTGTTGTGTTCTCCCAGTGTAGGCGGTGGTTGCACGGATTCAAGGGGAGTAACGGACATCCTGATCGGGCTCGCTGTCATCTTCAGCTTGCCCGCCGGAGCGTAAGGGACTTCGACCACCATGCCCCGCGCCCTGACCTGCGGATCGTCGAACACCCGGTCGATGGAATGGATCGGGCCGCAGGAGACGCCGACCTTGGCCAGAGCTTCGGTCCAGTCGGCGACCGGGCGGGAGCGGAAAATAGCTTCGAGCAGCGGCGCGATAATGGCGCGACTACTCACACGCGCCGAATTCGTGGCAAAACGCTCGTCCTGTGCGATTTCGGGCCGGCCCGCGGCTTCGCAGAGCTTCCTGAACTGGGTATCGTTCGCGGCTGCGACGATGACGTAACCGTCCGCACATTCGAAACCCTGCGACGGCACCACGCTTGGGTGCACGCCACCGTTTCTTTTCGACACGACACCTGCACCGAGATAGGCGGAGCCGATGTTGGCCATCGAGGCCACACCGACGTCGAGCAGGCCGATATCGATATGCTGACCTTCGCCGGTTTCCTTCCGGTGCAGCAGCGCCGCAAGAATGCCGATCACGGAGTATTGACCGGACATCAGGTCGACCACCGCGACGCCGACTCTTTGCGGCGTCGTGCCCGGCCTATCCTCCGCTTCGCCGGTCACACTCATCATGCCGCACATCGCCTGCGCTATCGGGTCGTAGCCCGCGCGCTCCGCGTACGGGCCGGTCTGGCCGAAGCCGGTAATCGAGCAGTAGATCAAACCCGGATACAACCTGTGCAGCGATGCGTAGTCGAGCCCGTAGCGCGCGAGATCGCCGACCTTATAGTTTTCGACCAGGACGTCGCACTGGCTGGCCATTTCGCGAACCCGCTTCTGCGCGTCCGCATCGGCGAGATCCAGCGTGACCGATTTCTTGCCTCGATTGCAGCCGGCGAAATAAGTGGTCTCGGATGTGTCGTTGCCCTGCGCGTCCTTCACATACGGCGGCCCCCAGCCGCGCGTATCGTCGCCCGTTCCCGGCCGTTCGATCTTGATGACTTCGGCGCCGAGGTCGGCGAGGATCTGCGTCGCGTGCGGCCCCGCCAGCACGCGCGTCAGATCCAGGACTCTTGTTCCCTTCAACGGACCGCTCATTTTCGTCTCACCATGAAGTCAAAATTCATTTACGCCCAACACAGAGACACAGAGTACACAGAGGGCACAGAGAAATGCATGAGAAGAGTTAATGGCTGAATCGGTGGCAATTGATGCGGCGGCTAAGCTTCCAATATCCCGCGGTTACCGTCCAGTATTATTCTTTTCGTTTTCCTCTGTGTTCTCTGCGCTCTCTGTGTCTCTGTGTTGGGTGGAGAGATTTAGTCAATCTGCGGTAGCGCCGGATATCTTGACGACAGGACGCCACTTGTCGATTTCGTCCCGCACCAGTTTCGCAAAGGCCGCCGAAGTGCTGCTCCGCGGATCGAAGCCCGCCTCCATGAGGCGGGCTCGCGCTTTCGGCTCGTCGATCGCAGCGCTCAGATCGCGCTGCAGCCGCTCGACGATCGGCTTCGGCGTCCCTGCGGGGACGAATATGCCGAGCCAGGAATGCGCGCTGTAGCCCTTCAATCCGGATTCATCGACGGTCGGCACGTCAGGCAGCAGCGGGGAACGGCTCTTCGAAGCCACTGCGATTGCACGCAATCTGCCCGCGCGAACGTGCGGCAGCGCCGAGGCGATGCTGTCGAACATCACCTGCGTGCGACCGCCGATCAGGTCGATCAGCGCCGGCGCGCTGCCGCGATATGGCACGTGCACCATGTCGATTTCTGCCATGTGCTTGAGCAGCTCGGCTTCGAGATGGGAAACGGTGCCGCTGCCCTGCGAGGCTATGTTCAGGCCGCCGGGCTGTTTCGTCGCAATTTGAATCAACTCCGGTACCGACTTCACCGCCAGGTCGACGTTCACCAGCAGGACATGCGGAACATTGGCGACCAGCGATACCGGAACGAGATCCTTGACCAGGTCGTAGTTGAGTTTCGGATAAAGCGTGGCCGAAATAGCGTACACGGAAGCCGGCCCCATCAGCAGCGTGTAGCCGTCGGGTCGCGCATGCGCCGCAAGCTCCGCTCCCAGGTTGCCGCCGGCACCGGGACGATTGTCGATGATCACCGGCTGGCCGAGCTTCTCACCGAGCCGCTCGCCCACCAGGCGTCCCAGCAGATCGGTCGCGCCCGCCGGCGTGAACGGCACGATCATGCGCACCGGATGATCGGGGTACTCCGCCGCCGCTGCCGGGAGCGCGAGGCAGAACATTGCCACCAGCACCCGCTTCGCCATCCGCCGCATTGATATCTCCCCGTTCATACTGAAGGTCAAATGCAAGATTGAACCACGGCAGCTTCAGCTCCAAGTGTTCCCTTGAGTGGTTCACATTAGTATTCCGCAAGAATACAGCGAAGCCGATATCATGCCGCAATCGAGGAGGACAGTCGCATGAATGTCAGAACGGAAGAAGCGGCAGCCGCGCTGATACGCGACCATGCCGCGAAAAGAAAAATCGTTCCTTTCGCACGCGATTACGGCGCAACGGATCTCGCGGGCGCCTATGCAATCCAGGCGGCTTACGTGACGCGACTGGAAGCATCCCTCGGCCGCCGCGTCGGCTACAAGATCGGACTGACGTCGAAGCGCATGCAGGAAATGTGCGGCGTCAATCATCCGAACTCGGGCGTCGTACTCGAAAGCCGGCTGCACAAAAGCGGCGTGATGCTTTCTTTGTCGCGGCTGGGCCGGCTCGGCATCGAATTCGAATGCTGCGCCCGCATCAGCACTTCGCTGCCGCCGCGCGGCAAGCCGTACACGTTCAAGGAAGTCGCCGCCGCGGTGGACGCCGTGTGCCCCGCCTTCGAAGTCATCGACGACCGCAATTCCGATTATCCGCTCGACCTGCTTTCGCTGGTTGCGGACAACTCCTGGAACGAAGGCAACGTGCTCGGCGAATTCAAAGGCACCTGGCCCGATCTCGGTACAGCGAAGAGCGTGCTGGAGTGCAACGGCAAGGTGATCGACGCAGGCAAGGGCGCCGACGTGCTCGGGCACCCGTTCGAACCGCTGCGCTGGCTTGCCAATAATCTCAATGAACTGGGCCAGACGCTGAAGGCCGGCGAGATCGTGCTCACCGGTAGCTGGGTCACGACCCGCTTCCCCAAAGCGGGCGAGCACTACCGTTATGCGATTGAGGGCGTTGGAACCGTCGAAATCTCGATCGCGCCGTAATATAGGCGGCCTGATGCGGCGGTGCTTGACAAGGGAAAAGGGCAGTGCGATAAGAATTGGTCAGAAGAAGGCAGAAAACCCGAAAACCCACAATCTGTAGGAGGACAATCATGTCACTACGCATCAACGACGAAGCCCCGAATTTCACTGCTGAGACCACGCAGGGCACCATCAATTTCCATCAATGGATCGGAGATGGCTGGGCCGTTCTGTTCTCCCATCCGAAGGATTTCACCCCGGTCTGTACCACCGAGCTGGGCTACATGGCCGGATTGCAATCCGAGTTCACGAAGCGCAACTGCAAGATCATCGGCCTGAGCGTCGATCCCGCCAGCAGCCACAGCAAATGGGCCAAGGACATCGAGGAAACACAGGGTCACAAAGTCAATTACCCGATGATCGGTGATCCGGAACTCAAGGTCGCAAAACTCTACGACATGCTTCCCGCGGATGCCGGCATTACGTCGGAAGGTCGGACCGCCGCCAACAACGCGACGGTTCGCACCGTGTTCGTGATCGGCCCGGACAAGAAGATCAAGCTGATGCTGAGCTACCCGATGAGCACTGGCCGTAACTTCGACGAAGTGTTGCGCGTGCTCGACTCCATCCAGCTCACCGCCAAGCACCAGGTCGCCACGCCGGTGAACTGGAAGCCGGGCCAGGACGTGATCATCGTGCCGTCGGTTTCCGACGAGGACGCGAAGAAGAAATACCCCAACGGCTGGAAGGCGCCCAAGCCTTATCTGCGTATCGTGCCGCAGCCGAAATAGCTTGCGTAACGGAAAAAGCGCGGCGCATGCCGTGCTTTTTTCACTGAGTCGCGCGCGTCCCGACCCTTTCTACCGTCGCGGCCGGCTGTGACATCACGAGAACTCGAGGCGTTCATCTTCCGGCGTTCGCCATTGCGGCGGCCCCGTTGCAGTCACCCTGATTGAGCTGGCATTCTTCCGCAGCATGCAGCCAATTCAAGTTATGCGCCAGAAAGAATTTCGCGGGCATCGTCGCACTACCGGATCTGGAGGAATGGCGGTCTTCTTCCATATCGTTGCGTCGGTTTAGCGACCGCCAGGAAAGCATCAACTCTCCTTGGAGGGAACCATGGCAACGTTCATTACCCTTGTGAACTTCACCGATCAGGGAATCCGGAACGTCAAGGACTCACCAGATCGCTTTAATGCATTTCGGGCGATGGCTGAAAAAGTCGGTGTAACGGTCAAAAGCACCTACTACACGGTCGGACATTACGACATCGTGGTGGTTTTGGAGGGCTCCGATGAAGCCGTTACCTCCGCACTACTGAAGGTTAGTTCGCTTGGCAATGTGCGAACGGAAACCTTGCGTGGCTTCGCTGTGGACGAGATGAAGCAAATCATCAGCAAGATGCCCTGATGCATTTCACGGGTTAAGGAGTCCAGCGGAGCGGTGAAATCGCATAACACACATTGCTCGGCGCTCCCGCTTGAGCCGTGACGGTCGTGACGACCGTTACGGCCCTTCAGGCCTTGATCCAAGTCTCGCTGAAAGCGAGAAACGCAGTCGTGCTCTTGCGTCCTACCCAGTCACGCGGAAAGGATTTTCCCGTTACCGGCTTGCCGTTGATGGTGATCGTGGCCAGCGAAGATTCCAGGAACAGCGAGAACATTTCGTGCGCGCCGGTCGCCGACTGTTCTTTCATGAGTTCGACCATGAAAGGCGCCGAGAGCTTGTCCCAGGTCAGATTCACCTGGCCGATCGCGCTGCGGAACCATTCGGTATGCGACGTGCGCCCGTCACCCGACGCCATGAAGTCCCAACCCGGCTTCACCTGCAGGTTCGACAATCCTTTTGCGCCCCTGAACGCGCCGAAATGCGAGACGAAACCTTTCTGCACGTAAGCCGCGAGCGGTTCGTTGTCGGTCAGGCAGACATTCGGCTTCTCCGGATTTGTCCCCTCTCCGTACGGATCCAGGAGCATGAAGGCAGCGTGTCCCTTGCCGTGCGGCGAAGTGACGACGCGAAAGTAACTGACCAGCGAGACGAAAGGCCCGTCAGCGGTTTCTTTCAGATACATGCCGGGATTTTCTCCGGACCAGTCGATCTTGTTCGGATTGAACGGCGGACGTGCCATGTTTTTCTCCTCGGTTATTGGCTTTCGGGACAAGCATTCACCGCGGTGCGAGTTTGATTTTGCAATCAACTGGACGAGATTCAACCCCCGCCCCAGATATTGAGCTCTTTGTATCCCGTCGTCGCATCCAGCAGGCGGGCGAAGCGCACGCCCGCCATGTCGGCCACCACGATCTCCACCGTGGTATGCACCACGCAACCATGCACGAGATGCCCGCCGACCGTTTTGCCGTCGGCGCCGGCAATCGACAGATGCAGATGCACGCCGCTGGGCGAGATCGTCCCCGACAACGAGACGATTTCAAACGGGCCGGTGAATTTCGCGAAGGTTTCCGCGCCGGCCAGCCGCAGCATTGCCGCGGTCAGGCTGCCCACCGCGCTGAGTACGCAACCGGCCTCGACGTGATGTTCGTGCGCCAGGCGCTCGATCGCATCGCGCAAGTCCTCGCCCGGCGTGAGCCGGGCGGCAACGGTGCGCAATGAAAGCGATTCGGCGGATTGCATGGGATTCCGTCGTTACCTGACTGCCTTCAGATACTCGGCCGCGGTACGCGCGAGCATGATGTAATCGGAGCACAGGCCGATGACGCGATAGCCCTGTTCCAGGTAAGTCCGCGCATGCTGCGGTGTATGCGCATAGATGCAGCGCGCGATGTCCCGCTTCTCGCAGGCCTTGACGACCTTCCCGATGGCTTCCTGCACCTGGGGATGATTGATCTGACCGGGCAGGTCCATGCTTCCCGACATGTCGAACGGCCCGACGAACACGCCGTCGATGCCCGGCACGTCGAGAATGGCGTCGATGTTCTTTACGGCCTCGACATGTTCGATCTGCACGATCACCGCGATTTCATCGTTGGCACGCTTCATGTAGGCATCGAAGTCGAGGTCGAAGCGCTGTGCGCGCGTAATGCCGACCGAGCGGAAGCCGGCGGGCGGATACTTGCAGCGTCCCACCGCGAGCCTTGCGTCTTCCGCGTTGTTCACCAACGGAACGATGAGCCCGGTGGCGCCGATGTCCAGCGCCTTCTTGATGTTCGCCTCGTCGTTCCACGGCACTCGCACCACGCAGGGAATCTTCGCGTCGACCGCGGTCAGGATATCGAGCGCATTGCGCGCATCCATCGGCGAGTGCTCGAGGTCGACGAACAGCCAGTCGTAGCCGGCGTGCACGAAACTTTCGGCGATTTCGGGCAGCGGCATCTGCAGCAAGGAGCCGATCAGGACGTCGCCTTTTTGCAGGCGCTTGCGGAAGGAGAGGGTCGTCATTAGGGTGATCGATTAAGAGTGAACAGTGAGCGGTGAGCGGTGAACAGTAAACAGAGAAAGCAGGTCGATAGGGTGAGATCTTGCCGTTCACACTTTACCGTTCACCGTTCGCTGCTCTTTCAGTCATTGACAGTCTTGAAGTCCGCTGGCATCACAATCTCGATCAATTCCAAATCATCACTGTGATCTATCTCGGTGTGCTTGATTCCCGGCGGCTGATGCACGCAGGAACCCGCTTTCAGCGTGACTTCGCCCACGCCTTCGTAGTGAAATTTTACCCAGCCCTTGAGCACGTACACCATCTGGAATTCGACTTCATGATGATGGCGCTCGGGATGCGGTTGCATGCCCGGCTTGGTGCGAATGACATGCGCCACGATCGCACCATTGGTGGCATCGCGGATGCCCAGGTCGCGATACTGGAAGAACGGCCGCAGGCCGTCGTCCCTGAACTCGCTGGTATCGGTGTGGCTTACCGAGAACTTGAAGCTGCGTTCCATGGCTGGCTCCTTCCTGCCGCGCGTCGCCGGACGTTTAGGGTGGCCGCAGCGGTTTGCGAATCTGCCCTGCTCGCCCCTCTTCCCTCGCATTTAGCGCGTGAACGTCAGTACTGTCGCACCGCTTCGACTTTCCAGAACGAGCTGCGGCCCGTCCACCCGATACAACGTTGTGCGCCGCAGGGACTCCAGGAAGGCCCGCTCCTGCATCATCAGCGGTTGCGGCCCGGCCATTCGGGTGAGCGTAAATCCCGCGCGCGGCCACTCCAGGCGTCCGTCGACGTCGAAGCGGAAGGTGCCGGAAAAGCGGTTCACCGACGCGTTGCCCGCAATTTTCCCCGAGGGATCGAACGCGATGGTGACGGCGGAATCGGGAACAATCGGTTTCTCTGCGCCATTGGCGACCCATCTGACCAAGCGCCACTCGTTACCGCGCGGTCCCGCGGACGACGAGCCCGGCGCGGATGAGGAGCCCGGCGCAGCCGGTTTCTCCGGTTGTACGGCAGGCGGCTCTACTACGGCAGCCTGATCCCCTGCGGGAGGGAGTTCGCTATTTTTCGCGCTCCGGGATTCGGGCTCTGCCGGCGGCGGCGCGGTTGCCGCGGGAGCGGGTGGATCGTCGCCCGCCACGAATTCAGTCAGCTCCTGTTCGCGCGCAAGGGTTGCGCGAATCTGGCAATCCTTCACATAGTCGGCGCCGTTTGCGCCAGGCGCCGCCCGAATCCCCTGCCAGTTGCATTGCGCATCGCGATACGCATTGAATTTGCGCTGGCTGTCGATGAATGCACCCAGCACCGGACGCCTGCCGTGCGCCTGTAACTGCTCGAGATGTTCCTGAGCGGCTTTCAATGTCGCATTCAACTGCTGATTGGCGGCCTTGAGCTTCGCATCCAGGCAGGCCATCGGCACGCTCGACGTCGCGCAATCCTGCAATGGCGTGGCGGCCGCAGCCGTGGACAGAAAACCGAAAGCCGCGATCACGGCCACTGACGATACTTTCACTGACTCGCTCCTGTTGTCATTCGGGTATGCACTGCCGGTATCAAGAAACCGCGAGTATGTGCTCGCACCAGCGCGCCACGCGCAACACCGTCGCATCGGCGCCCGGACGTCCGACGACCTGCAGGTTGACCGGCAGGCCGCTCCTGGATTTGCCGCAGGGCATCGACAGCGCCGGGAAGCCGCAGAAATTGATCGGTGAAGTGAACCGTGTCAATGTCGGCGCGACATGCACCGTCTTGCCGCCCAGATCCAGGGTCATGGTACCGCTTTTCGGCGGCAGCACCGGCATGGCGGGGATGATCATCACGTCGGCGTCGCCGAAAGAGGCGATCATCGATTGTCGGACCTGATTGCGCAACTGTTGCGCCTTGATGTAGTCGACGGCCAGATAAAACTGCCCGGTCTCAAGGCGCAGCCGCACGTCTTCGCCGAGCTTGTCGCCATGCCGCGCCAGCAGATCCCAGTTCGCCTGGGCGCCCTCGCTAGCGATGGTGATCAACTGGATGCCGGGCGCGAGCTCAATGCCGGGCACGTTGACTTCTCCGACCGTAGCGCCGGCCTCGCGGAAACGGGCCAGCGCTGCGTCCATCGCCGTGCGCACTTCGTCGTCGAGCATGTCGTAGAAAAACTTTCGCGGCTTCATGATGCGCGGCGCCGTGATCGCGGTCTTCGGCAGCGTCGAGTGTTCCGGCAACCCCGCCATGACTTCGAAAGCGATTCCCGCATCTTCGACGCTGCGCGTGATCGGCCCGATGTGATCGAGCGACCAGGCCAGCGCATGCACGCCTTCGCGCGGCACGGCATCGTAGGTCGGTTTGAAGCCGACAATGCCGCAACAGGCGGCCGGCTGGCGAATCGAACCGCCGGTGCAGGAACCGACCCCGATGGCGGCCAGTTCGGCGGCAACGGCCGCAGCCGATCCACCACTGGAACCGCCCGGAATATAGCCGGGATAACGCGGGTTCTGTACATGGCCGAAATGGGGATTGGCACTGTTGATGCCGAAGGCCAGCTCGTGAAGATTGGTCGTGCCCACGATCAGCGCGCCTGCGGCACGCAATCTCGCGACCACCGGCGCATCGCGTTCCTGCACTTTCGCTTCGATCGCCTTGGTGCCCGCGGTCAGCGGATAGCCGCGGACCGACATGAGATCTTTCACGCCCACCGGCACACCCGCGAGCGGTCCGGGATCTTCGCCTCGCCTGAGACGATGGTCCAGACCGTGGGCCTCCTCCATGACCAGCAACGGATTGACGGTGATGAAAGCGTTGAGGTGGCGATGCGCCTCGATGCGCCCGAGAAACAGTTCGGCGATCTTGACCGGCGACAGCACGCGATTCCTGACCTGGTGGGCGATCTGCACCGCGCTGGCGGAAACCAGTTCGTCCGGCACCGAGGACGGCGCGTATCGGCCTGCCTCGAAACTTTCGGTGCAATTTGCCCCGGGGGCGGAGAGCACCGGCTCCCCCGTGACCGCCGCTTCGAAGACCTGTTCGATGTCGGCAAGGCCGAAGGCAAAGCGCTGCTCCCAATCGGGGAGGCGCTCGGGATGGGCGTAGCGGCGAAACGCCGATACGGCGCGCAGGAATTCGGCGGTGGGGCGCTTGGACATGATGGATCAGGGGCTAGGGGCTAGGGGCTAGGGGCTAGGGGCTAGGGGCTAGGGGCTAGGGAAGAATAGTCCGATTCATTGCGCAGCAAAGGATTTACGCAAGGATAAGGGAATTTTTCCTTCTGGATTTTACTAGCCCCTAACCCCTAGTCCCTAGCCCCTGACTTTCAGAGGAACAGCGTCAGCACTCCCGTGTAGCCATACAACCGGTTGTGCGATATTTCGCCGTTGCAGAAAAATCCGACCAGCGGAAACTCGCCGAGCGCCTCGCGGATCATGCCGGCCTCCTCGGATTCGCCGCTGAACAGGTTCGGCCCGCGTCCGACACAGGAATAATACAAACCACCGCGCGGACGCCCGAACAGCCCGCTCTTGATGCTGTCGAGCATGCGCGACATGTCCTCGATGGCACCGGGCTCGTCGCGCCTGCAGAACATGATCTGCGCGCCGGCCTGCGGCACGTCGCCGATCGCCACCAGTTTGTGCACCGGGTCGATACCGACGAGATTGCGCACCAGATAGTCGCCGGTGCCGGAACCCGATATCGACAGCCCGGCAAACACGTTGCTGCCGGTCTGCGAGAAATCTTTCCAGGCCAGTTCGCCCACATCTTCCTTGAATACGTCGAGCGCGGCACGGCCATCGAGCGAGATGATGATGTTCTGCTGGCTGCCGGTGATGGTATGCCGCGGGCCGATCGGCGTGCAGCCCTGCGTGAGCCGCGTCGAGACCACGACGTCGTCGGAGAACAGCACGCCTGACAATCCGCCCTTCGCCACACCGTCGGCGATCTGTACGACTTCGCGCCGCGAACTGGTCAGCCCGCCGGCGACGAAGCCACTTTCCATGCAGCCAGCCAGATCGCGGATCAATCGCGGCAACTGGGCGTTACGCGGATCGCCGTGGACAACGGCAAAGTTCGCCGGCAGCTCGCCCAAGTGCAGCGACTGGCGCTCGAGATCCGGCGGCGAGCGCACGCCGGAGAACACCCGGAAGCCGCCCTCTTCGAAGGCGCATAGCATGATCGCAACCGCCGGTTCATCGTAGTACTCGCGACCGGTGGCGAACACGCCCATGCCGACGGTTCCGGACCAATGCAGGATGCCGGTATTGGCGCGGAAGTACGCCACCATGTCCGCGACTTCGCCGGCGAAATTGTCGGTGATATAGAGAAAGCCGAGATTGGCACCGGGCGGACCCTTGCCGGCCTGATGCAGGCACTGCGCCGCGGCGTCGCGCCAGTTCGGCGAGGACGAGTGACCGCAGGTGAAGGCTTCGCTCATGGCCTACAGAACCAGTATCGTCGCCAGTCCGAGGAAACACCCCATGCTGGCTATGTCGGTCGCCGTAGTCAGGAAGATGCTCGACGCGGTGGCCGGATCGAAGCCGAGTTTCTTCAGCGTGAGCGGAATCATGGCGCCGGCAACACCGCTGACCACGCAACTTGCGATCATCGCCAGCAGAACCGCCAGACAGAGCTGGAGCGCCGCCGGGTTGTGCTGCGAAGTCGCGGTGATGTACATGCCGATGGCGGCGATCAGCCCGACCAGCGTGCCGTTGAGAAATCCCAGCGCCGCTTCCTTGATGACCAGACTGCGTTCCGCGCCGGCACGCAGTTCGCCGAGCGTCATGCCGCGCAGCGTCACGGCCAGTGCCTGGCAGCCGGTGTTGCCCGACTGACCGGCCAATACCGGTAGAAACAACGCGAGGATGACGAGCTTGTCCAGCGTGCCCTGGAAAAACCCGACCACCGCGGCAGCGAGGAACGCCGTCAGCAAATTCAACTGCAGCCAGGGATGGCGGAACTTCAAGCTTCTCGGCCACGGCGTGGTCAGCCGCTCTTCTTCGACACCCACCATCGACGCGGGCTGCGCGCTGATCTCGAGGCTCTGCTCTTCGAACATGGTCGAGCCGCGCACCAGGCCCACCAGCCGGCCGTGTCCGTCGCATGCGGGATAGACCGGATAGTGGCGGTTGAGCACCGGCTTCATCGCGTCGGAAAGCGGCATATCCGCGTTCAGGCAAAAGGGATCGGCCAGCATGACGCTGGAGAGTTTCCTGTCGTGCGCGCCGAACAGGAGGTCGCGCATCGTGATCAGGCCGAGCAGCTTGCCGGACTCGTCGGTGACGAAGCCGTAGGTCACGAATGCAGTCTTGATCATGTTGCGCAGCCGCTCGATGGCATTGCCTACGTTGATGTGGGGGGGGAAAACTGCGATCGCCGGATCCATCATGCGGCCGATGCTGCCGTCCGGATAACCCTGGTTGCGCGCCCACTGCCGCGCGTATTCGGCGGGAACACTGGCGAGCACCCTGGCAACAAAGTCTTTGGAGAAACGCTCGAGAATCGCGGTGGTCTGTCCGGGATTGAGCTCGAGCAACACCTGTCCCGCGACGTTCGGCAACTCCCCCATCAGCAGCTTGGCCGCCTCGCGGCCGTCGCGCAGCCTGATCTCGGTGATCAGCGACCGGCGGCGAAGCTGTTCGTTGCCGTATGCAGAATTGGTCTGACTGCTTTCCATCCGCACCACCCTGTCGAAATTCGCGCCGTTAGGCAGCGCGGTCGCCTCGATTCGCGGCCGAGGCGTCCCGCCGTATGCGGCGGCAGTTTACCGTGCCCCGGTCGCCACGGATATGGCGGCGGTGTACAGTGGCCGCGGACCAAATCCTTCAAACCCCGCCATGAACCTCGACCGTGTGACGCCCGGACGCGACCTGCCCGACGATTTCAACGTGATCATCGAAATCCCGATGAATGCCGACCCGATCAAGTACGAAGTGGACAAGGAAACCGGCGCGCTATTCGTCGACCGCTTCATGATGACGGCCATGCGCTACCCCTGTAACTACGGTTACATCCCGCGCACCCTGTCCGAAGACGGCGACCCGGCCGACGTGCTCGTGATCACGCCCTTCCCGGTCAACGTGGGCGCGGTGATCCGCTGCCGGCCGATCGGTGTGCTGAAGATGGTCGACGAGGCCGGCGGGGACGCCAAGTTGCTGGCCGTTCCGGTCGACTCCGTGTTGCCGATGTACAAGCACTGGCACAAGCCCGAAGACCTGCAGCCCGAGCGCCTTTCTCAGATCCGGCATTTCTTCGAGCATTACAAGGATCTCGAACCCGGTAAATGGGTGAAAGTCACGGGTTGGCTCGGGCCCGCAGAGGCCGGTGCCGAGATCATGGCCAGCGTGGCCCGCTACCGCGAGGCAAAGCCGAAGCCGATGTTCTAGCCCGAGCGGCCGGCAGCGCAGTCGTCGGGAGGGAGGAACGGGGCGGGTTGATCGGGTTTGCGCGCCAGTCCTGAATAGATACGATCGCATCGCGGGCGCGGAACATCCGAGGTACACTTCGCAATGTGACCTTACCGCGATTTCCGTGACGCCTCAGCCTCCGGCCGCAATCGAACGCCCGCGAGAGCGAGAGCGTCTTCTTCTCTACCTGATCCCGGGGCTTGCCGCCCTGCTGGTCGTTACCCTCTTCACCCTTGCATTCCTCGCCCTGGCCAAGTCGAGAGATGCCAGCCTGCGCGATGCCGAACGCACCACGCGGAACCTCGCCCAGATAGTGGAGCAGCGTACCGCCGCGATGTTGCAATCGGTGGACGCTACGCTGCGCGGTCTGGGCGAAATGTGGCTGCAGATGCCGGCGTTGCGCGACCCCGCCGGCGCCGGCATGCACACCCTGCTCGCGCAAAAACTCGGCCAACTGCCCAACGCCCGCACACTGTTCGTGCTCGACGCACGCGGCATGCTGGTGCAGGACTCCGATATTCATCCGGTCGCGCCGCGGGATTTCTCGGATCGAGACTATTTCAACTGGCATCGCTCGCATTCCGGCCGGCTCTATGTCGGCAAGCCGATTGTCGAGCGCGGCAACGGCGCATGGTCTGTCACCGCGAGCCGGCGGCTCGACGACGCCGAAGGCCGTTTCGCCGGCGCCATCGTCGTGGCACTCGAACCTGGCGTGTTCCAGTCGATCTACCGTGACATCGAGGTCGGACGCGACGGCGTGATTGGACTGATGCATGAGGACGGCGAACTGATCGCCAGCGCGCCGGAGGCCCCTTCCTGGCTGGGCGTTCCCACCGGGGGAAACCTGACGCTGAAAGACCTGCTCTCGAGCCATGGCTCCCGCACATCGCGCAGCGTCAGCGCGGTGGACGGCGTAGCCCGCATCTACAGCGCCCGCCGGGTAGCCGATACGCCGCTGATGGTGCAGGTCGGTCTGAGCGAGGAAGAAGTACTGGCCGGCTGGCGCGAGGAAAAAAAGGTCACGGTCGTGATATTGATCGCCTTCACGCTGGCCACGATGATGCTGGCCTGGCTGCTGATGCAGGAACTGCGTCGCCGGAACGATCTGGCACGCTCGGTCGCTTACAGCGAGCAGATGCTGCGCCAGGTGCTCGATACGCTGCCGGTCGGCGTCCGGGTCGCCGACAGCGAGGGCCATCTGGTGCTGGGCAACACGGCCAGCAGGCGCATCTGGGGAGCATCACCGGCGCAAGGGTCGCCACACTCCGCGGGCCCGAGGGGCTGGCGATCGGATTCCGGCGAGCCGCTGGAAGCCGCCGACTGGGGCATGGCACGCGCGCTCGCCAACGGAGAAACCTCGCGCAATGAAGTCGTGGACATCGAATGCTTCGACGGCAGCCGCAAGACCATCCTGCACTCGGCGGCACCCATCGTCTCGGCCGAAGGCGAGATCGTCGGCGGCGTGGCGGCCGATGAAGACATTACCGAACGACGCGTACTCGCCGACACGTTGCGCGAAAGCGAAGCGCGTTATCAGGCGTTGTTCGAGCACAGCATCGACGCCGTGTTCCTGATGCAACCCGACGGCAGCATCCTTTCGGCCAATGCGCAGGCGTGCCGGCTGCTGGGATATACGGAAAACGAACTGCGCGCGCTTGGACGCCGGGGTCTGACCGAGCCGGACGATCCCCGCGTGGCAGCCCTGCTGGACGAGCATCAGCGCGAGGGTGCCGCGCGCGGCGAGCTTAAAATGCGGCGCAAGGACGGAAGCTGGGTGCCGGTGGAAGTATCGTCGACCACTTTCCGTGACCGATCGGGCGAACTGTGCGCCAGCGTCATCATTCGCGACATCACCGACCGCAAGCGCGCCGAGGAACACATCGAGTATCTGGCCTATCACGACGAGCTGACCGGCATTCCCAACCGCGCGCACTTCCAGCGCGCTTTCGAACACACGATCGCGGCCAGCCGGCGCCAGGGACTGAATTGCGCGCTGATGGTGGTCGACCTCGACCGCTTCAAGAACATCAACGACATCATCGGCCACGAGGCCGGCGACCAGTTGTTGAAGCAGGTCGCCGCCCGGCTGCACACCTGCCTGCGCGACGGCGACGTGCTCGCGCGCCTGGGCGGGGACGAGTTCGTCATCCTGATGCAGGATGCCTCCAGCATCGACGCAGTGAGCGCCGTGGCCAACAAAATCCTCGAAGCCACATCACGGCCGCTGGTCATCGATGAGCAGGAATTCCTGATCACCGCCAGCATCGGCATCAGCACCAGCCCGCACGATGGCACCGACTTGCAGACGCTGCTGCGCAACAGCGACGTCGCCATGTATCGCGCGAAGGAATCCGGCAAAAACGGCTTCCAGTATTTCTCGCCGGACATGGATGCGCATGGGCGCGAGCGGCTGTCGATCGAATCGGCGCTGGGGCGCGCGCTCGAGCGTCGCGAATTCATGCTGCATTTCCAGCCGAAGATGCAGATGTCCTCACGCAACGTCGCCGGCATGGAAGCGCTCGTGCGCTGGCACAATCCCGAGAAGGGCCTGATGCAGCCGGGTGACTTCATCGCCATTGCCGAGGAGACCGGCATGATCGTTCCGATCGGCGACTGGGTGCTGACGGAAGCCTGCCGCCAGGGGCAGGCGCTGCGCGCCTCCGGACATGGCAACCTGCGCGTCGCGGTCAACCTGTCGGTGCGGCAATTGTACGATGAAGGTTTGGCGATGCGGGTCAGCCAGGCCCTCGCGCAGACCGGATTCCCGGCCGAAAACCTGGAGCTCGAGATCACCGAAAGCATGGTGATGCGCGACGCCGAGGGCGCGATCAAGCTGCTGCAGGCGCTGCGCGACACCGGCGTGCGCATCGCCATCGACGATTTCGGCACCGGCTATTCGTCTCTCGCCTATCTCAAGCGCTTCCCGATCGACTGCGTGAAGATCGACCGCTCGTTCATCCGCGATCTGCCGGACGATCGCGACGATGCGTCGATTACACGCAGCATCATCGCGATGGCGCACAACATGAAGCTCGAAGTCGTCGCCGAAGGCGTGGAAACCGTGCCCCAGCTCGATTTCCTGCACGCCCATGGCTGCGACGAAATCCAGGGTTTCCTGTTCAGCAAGCCGCTGGGTATCGACGCCTTCGAGCTTTTTCTGGACCGGAATGCCGAGCAAGCGCAAGGGCGTCACCTGCACTCCTGAAGTTCCCGCGGCACCCCGGGGTGCCCGGACCTTACAAAAGCATCGCTGCAGCGCCTATAATTTCAGTGTACGCGTCAGATACCGGAGAATCCCCATGCCCGCGAGCGCAACTGCGCTGCAAACCAGCGACGAACCGATCCTGCTGCGCCAGGATGCCGGCGGTATCGCCACCGTCACGCTGAATCGCCCGAAGCAGTACAACTCGCTTTCCGAAGAGTTGCTGACTGAACTGCAATCGACGCTCGACGCCATCGCAAGGGACGAATCGGTTCGCGTGGTCGTCATCGCGGGTGCCGGCACGGCGTTCTGCGCCGGACATGACCTCAAGCAGATGCGCGCCAATCCGCGCAAGGCCTACTACGACAAGCTCTTTGCGCAGTGCAGCGACGTGATGATGAAGCTATTGCGCTTGCCGCAACCGGTGATCGCGCGCGTGCACGGCATTGCCACCGCGGCGGGGTGCCAGTTGGTCGCGCAATGCGATCTCGCGGTCGCGTCCGATACCGCACGCTTTGCCGTCTCGGGCATCAACGTCGCCCTGTTCTGCTCGACCCCGAGCGTATCGCTCGGCCGCAACGTCTCGCGCAAGGAAGCCATGGAAATGCTGCTGACCGGCGATTTCATCGATGCCGCGACCGCGAAGGAACGCGGCCTGGTGAATCGCGTCGTGCCGGCGGACAGGCTCGATGCCGAGGTCAAGGCGCTCGCCGATGCCATCATCCGAAAATCTTCCGTCGCCGTGACCACCGGCAAGAAGATGTTCTACAAGCAGATGGAAATGGGCATGGAAGCAGCCTACGAGTACGCCGCGGACGTCATGGCCTGCAACATGATGGCGGAGGACGTCGGCGAAGGCATCGACGCCTTCATGCAGAAAAGAAAACCGGAGTGGAAGAATAAGTAGCCCCCTCTCCCTGGCCCTCTCCCGCGGAGGGGAGAGGGAACTCTGAGGCACTAAAGCAAAACAGGCGACCCGTTGGTCGCCCGTTTATTTTCACGGTTGGGAGGCCCCCTCTCCCCCGGCGGGAGAGGGCTGGGGAGAGGGGGTGGGGTGGCTCATGGCGAGCATGAGGTCGTTGAGGCGTTTGACGAACGTTGCCGGATCGTCGAGTTGCCCGCCTTCGGCGAGCAGCGCCTGGTCGAACAAGATGTGGCTCCAGTCGCCGAAGCGCGCCTCGTCGGTCTCATATTTCAACCGCTGCACCAGCGGATGGTGCGGATTGATTTCCAGGATGGGTTTGCTGCCCGGCACCTTCTGACCCGCGGCCTTGAGCATGCGCTCCAGGTTGGCGCTCATGCCGTGTTCGTCCGCAACCAGGCAGGCCGGTGAAGACGTCAGCCTGAACGTCACGCGGACTTGCTTCACCTGGTCGCCGAGGCTCTTGCCGATCTTCTCGACCAGCTCCTTGTGCTCGCCGGCTTCCTTCTCCTGCTCTGTCTTGTCCTCGTCGGCCAGCTTGCCCAGGTCGAGATTGCCCTTGGCGACCGACGCCAGCGGCTTGCCGTCGAACTCGGTCAGATTCGAGCCTACCCACTCGTCGACGCGATCCGACAGCAGCAGCACCTCGATGCCCTTCTTGCGGAAGATCTCCAGATGCGGGCTGTTCTTCGCGGCGGCGAAACTGTCGGCCGTGATGTAGTAGATCTTGTCCTGGCCGTCCTTCATGCGCGCCACGTAGTCCGCCAGCCCGATGCTCTGTTCCTCGGTGTCGGCATGGGTGGATGCAAAGCGCAGCAGTTTGGCGATGCGCTCCTTGTTCGCCCAGTCCTCGCCGACGCCCTCCTTCAGCGCGCGTCCGAATTCCTTCCAGAAGGCCGCGTATTTGTCCTTCTGGTTCTGCGCCAGATCCTCGAGCAGGCCGAGGACCTTGTTCACACAACCTTTGCGGATGGTCTCGACGTCCTTCGATTCCTGCAGGATTTCGCGCGACACATTGAGCGGCAGGTCGCCGGAGTCCACCACGCCGCGCACAAAGCGCAGGTAGGCGGGCAGCAATTGTTCGGCATCGTCCATGATGAAGACGCGCCGCACGTACAGCTTGACGCCGTGGCGGTGCTCGCGGTCCCAGAGGTCGAACGGCGCGCGCGCCGGAACGTACAGCAGCTGGGTGTACTCGGACTTGCCCTCCACTTTTGAATGCACCCACGCCAGCGGCGCATCGAAATCATGGCCGACGTGTTTGTAGAACTCGCGATACTGTTCTTCGGTGATTTCCGACTTCGGCCGCGCCCACAGCGCGGACGCCTGGTTGACCTTTTCCAGTTCATCCCGGGTGACATGCTCGCCCTTGTCCTTGTCCCATTCCTGCTTGTTCATCAGGATCGGCAGGGAGATGTGGTCGGAGTACTTGCGGATGATCGACTGCAGGCGGAAACCTTCCAGCAGTTCGTCCTCGCCTTCGCGCAAATGCAGGGTGACTTCGGTCCCCCGTCCCGGCCTCTCCGCGGTTTCGATGGTGTAGTCGCCTTCGCCGCCCGATTCCCAGCGCACGCCCTGCTCCTTGCCCAGCCCGGCGCGCCGGGTGACCAGCGTGACCTTGTCGGCGACGATGAACGAGGAATAGAAGCCCACGCCGAACTGCCCGATCAGGGTGGCGTCCTTGGCCTGGTCGCCCGTGAGCCGCTCGAAGAACTCGCGCGTTCCGGATTTGGCGATCGTGCCGATGTTATCGATGACTTCCTGGCGCGACATGCCGATGCCGTTGTCCGATACCGTTAGGGTGCGGGCCGCGCGATCGAAAGACACGCGGATTTTCAGGTCGGCATCGTCCTCGAAGAGCCCGGCATCGGTCAGCGCCTCGAAACGCAGTTTGTCGCAGGCATCGGACGCATTGGAAATCAGCTCCCGCAGGAAAATCTCCCTGTTGCTATACAGCGAGTGGATCATCAACTGCAGCAGTTGCTTGACTTCGGTCTGGAAGCCCAGTGTTTCCTTGGTGGCGGCTTCGGCCATGGCGATACACTCCTTAAGAATTTTGTACTGGCTTGGTGAGATAAGGGCGCTATCTTATGCGTTCAAGAGCCGCACCGGAACCCGGGTACGTCGCCCGATGCCTGTCCGGCATCGCCGCCGGATTCATACAAGGAGTCAAACGATGAAACATTTCGTCCCCGTCCTGGTCCTGGCCGCCGCCCTCGCCGCCGGTACAGCGATGGCCGCCCCGCCGATCGAGCGCATCAAGCTGCCGCCCGGCTTCAAGATCGAGGTCTATGCAGAGAATGTCGAGAATGCCCGCTCGCTGGCACTGGGCGACAAGGGAACCGTATTCGTCGGCACGCGCTCCGAGGGTTCAGTCTACGCGCTGGTGGATTCCAATCGCGACGGCAAGGTGGACGAAGTCGTCACCATCGCCAGGGGACTGAATGCGCCCAATGGCGTGGCCTTCCGCGACGGCGCACTCTATGTCGCCGAAATCAGCCGCATCCTGCGCTTCGACAATATCGAAGCGGATCTCAAGAAGCCGCCGAAACCGGTCGTCGTATTCGACAAGCTTCCCAGGGACGGCCATCACGGCTGGAAATTCATCGCCTTCGGGCCGGACGGCTGGCTCTATGTGCCGGTCGGCGCACCCTGCAACATCTGCGAGACTGATGCTGACGTGTATGCCGCAATTCACCGCATGAAGCCGGATGGCAGCCAGGTTGAAGTGTTCGCCCGCGGTATCCGCAACACGGTCGGCTTCGATTGGGATCCGAACACGAAGGAACTCTGGTTCAACGACCACGGCCGCGACATGATGGGCGACGACCTGCCGTCCTGCGAGCTGAATCACGCGCCCAAGCCGGGCATGCATTTCGGCTTTCCCTACTGCCATCAAGGCGACACCCCCGATCCGGAATACGGGGCGAAGCGCAAATGCAGCGAGTTCACGCCGCCGGCACTGAAACAGGGCGGCCATGTCGCACCCGACGGGCTGCGCTTCTATACCGGCAAAATGTTTCCCGCGGCGTACAGAAACCGGATATTCATCGCGCAACACGGTTCGTGGAACCGCAGCCGCAAGAACGGCTACCGGGTGATGATGGCCACGCTGAAGGAAGACGGCCGAACCGTGGACAAGTTCGAGGAGTTCGCCACCGGCTGGATGGAGAATGAACGCGCCTGGGGACGCCCGGTGGATCTGCTGGTGCTACCGGACGGATCGCTGCTGATTTCCGACGACTCCGCCAACGTGGTTTACCGCGTCACTTACTCGAAGTAGGCTGCGATCCTTCCTCGACATCGACAGGATTCATCATCGCGGCGGCCAGCAGCCGCTTCACCACATCGCCCTCGATCAGACTTTTGAGCGCGGCGTAATCGATCTTTCCCGAAGCCAGCAGCGGCAATTCCTTCAGTGGGACCAGGCGGCGTGCGACCGAAAGATCGTGCGTCCCCAGTTGCTTCGCCGCCTCCAGCAGGCGGCCGCGCGTGAGCCAGGGATCGGTCGTGAACAGCACGGTGGTCTCGCCGCCGAAATCCTGCGCATTGAGCACCGCCGCATGATGAAAATCCGGAGAGGCCTCGCGCGCCACATGCTCGATCATGTCGAGGGATACCATCTCGCCTGCGATCTTGGCAAACCGTTTGACACGCCCGGAGATCGAGACCAGGCCATCGTGATCGATATCGACGACGTCGCCGGTGTCGTACCAGCCTTCGCCGACCGAGGACTTCGGCGCCTCGATCACGCCCGGATTCTGATAGCGGTAATAGCCCAGCATCAGGTTGGGACCGCGCACGTGCAGCACGCCGCCTTTGTCGATGCCGTCCATGGGCTCGATCTGATGTTCAACGCCGGGCAGGAAGCTGCCGACTGCGCCGCGACGGTAAGCCGCCGGCGTGGCCAGCGAGATCACCGGCGCGCATTCGGTCGAGCCGTAACCCTCCATGATGCGCACGCCGAATTTTTCCATCCAGATCCTGGACACTTCCGGTGACAGTTTTTCGCCGCCGGAAATGACGTGGCGCAGCCGGCTGAAATCCATCGGATTGGCATAGCGCGCGTAGAACGACAGAAAAGTGCTGGTACCGAACAGGATGGTGCAGTCGCGCTTGTATGCAATTTCCGGAATGGCGCGATAGCGCAGCGGAGAGATGAACAGATTGACCCGCGTGCCGGTAATCAGCGGCAGCATCACGCCGGCGGTAAAGCTATAGGCGTGGTAGAGCGGCAGCGGATTGAGCACCTTGTCCGCAGGCGAGAAGTCGAACACCGCCCGGATCTGCGCGACATTGGCGACGATGGCGTGATGCGACAGCACCACGCCCTTGGGTCGATCCTCGGAACCGGACGTAAACAGCACGACCGCGGGGTCCAGCGTCGATTGCTTTGCCATGGCCAGTCGCGGCAGCCGCAGCGCGAATGCAATCAGCCAGAATTTGTCGGCAAACCCGAACTGGCTGCGCAAATCCTCGAGATAGATGAGGGTGCAGCCTGGCAACGCATCCAGCAGCGGCTGCAGATGCGCCTGCTCGATGAACCGGCGCGACGTGATCACCGTGCGCACACCCGCGGCAATGCGCGCACTTTCCACCGCCAGCGGACCGGCCGAGTAATTGAAGATCGCGGGCACGCGGCGCGCCGCCGACAATGCCATCACCACGGCGACGGCACTGACCACATTCGGCAGCAGCACGCCGATGTTTTCGCGGTCGTCGGTGTGCCGCCGCAACAGGCGCGACAGCGCCAGGCTCATGCGCAGGAGATCCCCGTAGGTATGCGGCTTCTCGCTCTGGTCCTCGATGAGGAAGGTCTTGCGGCCGTGCACGGAGACGGCGTCCAGGAAACATTCGAACAGCGGCTTGCAGGCGTGCGATTGCACCGCCATCGCCTGCATGACCGCGGCGAGCCGGCGGGTGGCGAAGGCGCGCCGTCGCCGTGCGCTCCCGGCGGCGCCACCGTCGATGCGCGTCGCTGAAAATACCCGCAGCGTGATAGCAGGCAACCATTGCCGCAGCCGCGACGCCGAACCGGAACGGCTGAACCACTGTCCCGCCCCTTCCACGTGCACCGGCAGCACGCTGGCTCCGCTTTTCAGGGCGACTAACGCGGGCACCGGGTAGATCTTCATGACTGCGCCATTTTCGACAATGCGCCCTTCCGGGAAGAGCACCACCGGACGCCCGGCGCGTAGCAGGCGCAGCACCCGCTTCATGCTCAAAGGGTTGTTGAGATCCAGGGCTTCGTGGCGGACATGCGCCAGCAGCCAGCGTACGAGCCGGCCTCCGGTTTCATCTGGCGGCACGATAACGACGGGATCACGCGGCAGAAACAGGGCCAGCACCACGGCGTCGAGGCGGGAATGGTGATTGGCGACAATCAACAAGCGATCGGCATGCCCGAACGGCGCCAAGTCACCGAGGACGCGGACACGAAAAAGCAACCGCAGCAGCAAGCGAATCAGGGAGGACATAGAGCACTCAACCGGCAATCGTTGTCGTCATGGCGTGCGGATATCGGCATGAAATCCACAACGCAAACAAAATCCATGGCTTGGAGCACTATATTAAATCACTTACACAGATGTCATGGCAGTCCGCATCCAAACAAATTTGTGAAGTTTTTGTCGCCTTACAGGGACAAGTTAATTCAACACATTGACTAAGAAGCCAAAAAAGTAAACCTATCAGAGTGTTAGATTTGCCTTTCGATCGCGTCTTCGTCTAAAGTCAGAGCGGAAACCGCTTTTGGGAGAAACAACATGGAAGCGGCCTCTCCGTCGTCCTCAAACCATTCGCTCAGGAGAACTAAAATGGACATGAATGTCCCGCAGGAACTACTCCTTCCCGCAACGCCAGGGTCTCAGGCCGCCGCTCCATCCACCGAATACTTTTTTTCCGAGCAGCTTTCCGCGCTCTACGACAGGGAACAGCATTCGATGTGGCTGAGATGGAATCCGAGCCCGCGGCCGAACTTCAATCCCGAACTGCTGCAGGATCTCAATCGCTACTGCCAGTTCATGACTCACAGCGGCGGGGCGATCGAGTGCCAGGGCGAACGCATGCCCCTGGAATATGCGGTACTGGCGTCGAAAGTGCCGGGCGTCTTCAATCTCGGCGGCGACCTGAGCCTGTTCACGCGACTGATCGACGCGCATGACCGCGACGGATTGCTGGGTTACGGACGAGCCTGCGTGGACGTCCTGTACCGCAACTACGTCGGCCACGGGCTGCCGATCACGACGATTTCGCTGGTCCAGGGCGAATGCCTGGGCGGTGGCTTCGAGGCCGCGTTGTCTTCCGACGTGATCGTGGCCGAACGCCAGTCCCGCTTCGGCTTTCCCGAGATCCTGTTCAACCTCTTCCCGGGGATGGGCGCCTATTCGTTCCTGGAACGAAAAGTCGGCAAACGCGCGGCCGAAGAACTGATCTCCAGTGGCCGGGTCTATGGCGCCGATGATATGCTGGCGATGGGTGTGGTGGATCTGGTAGTGGATCAGGGCCGGGGCGAGGGCGAAGTCGGGAATTTCATCAAGTCCCGCAGCCGTAGCCGTATTGGCATGGCCGGCATTGCCGCAGCCCGGCGCCGTGTCCACAAGCTGGACTACGAGGAACTGCTGGGTGTGGTCGAGGTCTGGGTGGATACCGCGCTCAGCCTGAGCGGCCGCGATCTCAAGCTCATGCAGCGCCTGGTTTCCCGCCAGAACGACCTGCACCCGATGGCCCGCCGGGAAGACACCGGCATGGCCAAGCATCTGCACTGAATGCGCCGGCGAATGGGATTCGTCGGCCCGATCAACCGGCGAAAACGGAGCGTCAGGCGCACCATGGCGCAGGATCTTCCCGAGTACACGATTCAGGAAGCGGCGGCACGGCTGGGCATTCCGCTGCAGAAATTGCGGCGCTGGGACGCACAAGGCGTGCTGGTCGCCCGCCGAACCGACGGCGGCCACCGCCGCTATGCGCGCGAGATCATCGATGGGCTGGCCGGTTCGGCCACGGTCGTGGCGAGCGATAAGCACGATCTCGTCAGGCCGGAGACCGGCAGGATGGAAGATCAGCTGGCCGCCGCGCGCCGTACCCTGAAGGAAAAGCGCCGCATCATCCAGCTGTTGTTGGAAAGCGAATCGCGCTATCGCGATCTGGTCGAAACCTCCCACGATCTGATCTGGACGACCGATGCGCTGGGCCGCTTCACTTATCTGAACAATGCCTGCGTCGAGCTCTTCGGCTTGCGGCCAAAGGATCTGCACGGCGGCTGCTTCTTCGATTTCGAGGCGCGTCCCCAGCATGTGTCCAACCGCCGCTTCCTGTCGGCGCTGCGCAAGAACGGCGAAGTAAAGAACTACCTTACCCACCTGATTTCCACCGACGGCACGGACCGCTGGGTGGGCATCAACGCGCGGGTCTCACATGACGAGGAAGGCCGTATCGTCGGACTGCGCGGCACCGCACGCAACGTCACCGAGCAGCACCATGCCGCGCTGGAAATCGAGCGCCTCGCGACTCACGACGGACTGACCGGTCTGCCTAACCGCGTTTCTCTGCAGAAGGCGCTGGAAGCTGCTCTGGCCGACGGCGAAAAAGGGTCGGTGGTACTGCTCGACGTCGATCATTTCAAATACATCAACGACAACTTCGGTCATCGCGCCGGCGACCAGCTTCTCATCGCCATCGGCGGGCTGATGAAGGATCTGTTCAAGGATGAAAACGCGCAGGTATTCCGCTTGGGCGGAGACGAGTTCGCGCTGCACCTTCCAAACGCATTGCGCGGAGATGCCTCGCAATTCGGCGAGCGCGCACTGACGGCGCTGCGCCATTACAAGTTTCCGGTGTCGGGGCAGGGCTGCCTGTCGACTCTGACAGCTTCGATCGGTGTCGCCATCTATCCTTTCCACGGCGCCGACGTGGCCACCCTGCTGGCCAATGTCGACATAGCGATGTATCAGGCCAAGGACAACGGCCGCAACCGCGTGCGGCTTCATGATCACAATCCGGACGATTTGCGGGGCACCCACAAGCGCGTGCACTGGGCGCGCGAGCTGCGCGAAGTACTCGACGACAACAGGGTCATGCTGTGCTCGCAACCTGTGATCCGGCTGTCCGACCGCACATCGGTGCATCAGGAGATTCTCGTTCGCATCCTCGACCGCAACGGCGGCATGGTGCTGCCGGGACAGTTCATCGAGGTGGCCGAGTCGCTGGGAATGGCACAGGAAATCGACCTGCGTGTAGTCAGCAAGGTCATCGACGCGCTGCAGGGGCCGGATTTCCGCGGCCGCAAGACGCGCTTTTTCGTGAACCTGTCGCGCACCAGCATTTCCGATCCGCACTGGGTGCGGCGTTTCCAGAGCATGCTCGCGGCGGCTCCGATAGACCATTCGCAACTGGTGTTTGAAATCACGGAAACGGCGGCGATGTCGAGTGTCGATGTGACCCAGGAATTCATCGCTCAGATGAAAGGCTTGGGTTGCCGCTTTGCGCTGGACGATTTCGGGGCGGGCTTCAGCTCCTTCTATTTCCTGAAGCGCTTCGACGTCGATTACCTCAAGATAGATGGCAGCTTCGTGCGCGACCTCGCTTCCGACAATGCCAGCCGGCTCTTCGTGGGCGCGCTGTGCGACGTCGCCCGCGGCCTGAATAAACAGGTCGTCGCGGAGTGGGTCGAAAATCAGGCCGTGATGGACATTCTGGTGGGAATGGGGGTCCAGTATGGCCAGGGGTTTCTGTTCGCCCGTCCGCTGCCATTTCCTGCCATCGTTCCCGCGCAGCAACCACTGCGAGCCGGCCAGCGCGCCTGAAACACGCGTCGGGCACGGCCGTGCCTACCAGTTTTCCCTCAGGAGTTTCTCCGCCCAGAAAAGGCCGAGAACGGTTTTTGCGTCGGTAATACGCCCGCGCCGGATCCAGTCCACGCCCTCAGCGAGCGATACGCGCAATGTTTCCAGAAATTCGCCTTCGTCCAATTGTGCTCCCTTGAACTCCAGCTTGCGCGCCAGGAAAAAATCGATCCGTTCGTCCGAGTAGCCGATACACGGATGCAGGCGGCCCAATTCACGCCACTCTGCGGCCACGTAGCCGGTCTCCTCGAGCAGTTCGCGTTTCGCGGTTTCGAGAGCCGGTTCGTCCGGCTCGAGCTTGCCGGCCGGCAGCTCGTAAAAATGCTGGCCGACCGGATAACGAAACTGGCGCTCGAGCAATACGGAGCCGTCGTCGAACAAAGGCAGGATGATCGCGGCACCGGGATGCATTACATACTCGCGCGACGCCGTTCTGCCGTCGGGTAGCCTGACCTCGTCTTCGTTGACCGTCAGGATCCTGCCGCGATAGGCCGTTCGCGAGGTAATTTTCTTTTCCGTGAAATCGGAGCTCACAGCGACAACTGGATCGCGTGCTGACAAATGGCCAGCAGCGCGCCGGGTGCGAGCCCGAGTCCGATGATTGCCAACCCGTTGACCGACATCAGCGCGCGGACATCGGCGTACGGTTCGATCGCGTGCGTGTCGGTCGGCGCATCGAAGTACATCAGTTTGACCACGCGCAGGTAGTAGAAGGCACCGACCAGGGAGAACAGCACCGCGGTCACCGCCAGCCAGATGTAACCCGCCGACAATACCGCCTGCAAGACGAACAGCTTCGCCCAGAAACCCACGGTCGGCGGTATCCCGGCCATCGAGAACATGAGCAACAGCATGATGAACGCGTACCACGGGTTGCGCTGATTCAATCCCTTGAAGTCCTCCAGGTTTTCAGCCTCGAATCCTTCGCGCGACAGCAGCAGGATCATGCCGAACGTCCCGAGACCCATCACCACGTAGACGATCGAATAAAACATGGCGGCACCGAATCCTTCGATCGTGCCGCTGAGAATGCCCAGCAGCAGGAATCCCATGTGCGAGATGGTCGAGTACGCGAGCATGCGCTTGAGGTTCGTCTGCGCGATCGCGGTGACGTTGCCGATCGCCAGCGAGGCCACGGCGAGAATCACCAGCATCTGCTGCCATTCCACCATCAGTTGCTGGACGCCGAGCGCCTCGACCAGCATGCGCATGATGAAGGCAAATGACGCAAGCTTCGGCGCGGTGCCGATCAGCAGTGTCACCGCCGTCGGCGCACCGTGGTAGACGTCCGGCACCCACATGTGGAAAGGCACGGCGCCGAGCTTGAATCCGATGCCGGCCACCACGAAGACCAGCCCGAAGATCAGGATGGTCGGAATGGCGTCGCCATCGGTAATGCGCTGCGCGACTTCCGTTACTTCGAGCGAGCCGGTGGCGCCGTAGATCATCGACATGCCGTAGAGCAACATGCCGGAGGCAAGCGCGCCCAGCACGAAGTACTTCATCGCGGCCTCGGTACTGATGCCGGAGTCGCGCGGCAGCGCCACCATGGCATACAGCGACAGCGACATCAGTTCGAGGCCGAGATAGAGCACCAGGAAGTGATTCGCCGAGATCATGACCATCATCCCCAGCGTGGCGAACAGCGAGAGCACGAAGAATTCGCCGCGGTAGATCCCGCGAAACGAAGCGTAGGAACGCGAATAAGCGAGCATCACTGCCACGCTCAGGCAGACTGCGATCTTAAGGACATCCGACATCGGATCGCCGACGAACATGCCGTTGAACGTATAAGCCACGTCTTCGCCACCGGCCACCAGAATGATTCCAGCGGTGGCTATAAGGGTGATCTGGGTCAGGATGTAGGTCCAGACGCGCAGCCGGTCGGGCAGGAACAGATCGACGATGAGGATCACCGAGACCATCGTCAGCACGAAGATCTCGGGGGCCGCCAGCAGAAAATCCGGCATCTCGTAATCCATTTTAGAGTTTGCTCTTCATCGCCAGCGCCAGCACGTCGCCGACCGAATTGTGCAGCACCGAGGCGAATGCCTGCGGGTACAGCCCCATGCCGAGTACCGCGACCGCGACCAGCGCGAGCACCAGTCCCTCACGTGCCCCGATATCGGAGAGCGCTTCGACGTGGCTGTTGGCGACCGCGCCGAACACAACCCGCTTGTACATCCAAAGCGTATAGGCGGCGCCGAACAACAGAGTAGTAGCAGCGACGGCCGCATACCAGAAGTTAACGTGCATGGTGCCCGTCACCACCAGGAACTCACCGACGAATCCGCTGGTACCCGGCAAGCCGGAATTGGCCATCGCGAACAACATGAATAAGGCGGCAAATACCGGCATCTTGTTGACCACGCCGCCGTAGTCCGAGATCAGGCGCGAATGCATGCGATCGTAGAGCACGCCCACGCAGAGGAACAGCGCGCCCGAGACGAAGCCGTGGGACACCATCTGGATGACCGCACCTTCCATGCCTAATGGATTGAAGATGAAGATGCCCAGCGTAACGAATCCCATGTGCGAGATCGACGAGTAGGCGATCAGTTTCTTCATGTCGGTCTGCACCAGCGCAACCAGTCCGATGTAGACCACGGCAATCAGAGACAGGCCGATGACCACCGGCGCCAACACGTGGCTCGCATCCGGAAGAATCGGCAGGGACAATCTGATGAAGCCGTAAGCGCCGAGTTTCAGCATGACCGCCGCCAGCACCACGGAGCCGCCAGTCGGCGCCTCGACGTGCGCGTCCGGCAGCCAGGTATGCACGGGGAACATCGGCACCTTGACGGCGAAGGCCGCAAAAAACGCGATGAACAACAGGATTTGCGCGGCCAGCGGAATCTGCAGCCGGTAATAGTCCAGCAGGGCGAAACTGCCTCCGGACGTCGTGTAGAGATAAATGAATGCGACCAGCGTCAGCAACGAACCCAGCAGCGTATACAGGAAGAACTTTAACGCGGCGTAGACGCGGCTGGGTCCGCCCCACACACCGATGACGATGAACATCGGGATCAGGGTGGCCTCGAAGAACACGTAGAACAGCGCGGCGTCCATCGCGCAGAACACGCCGTTCATCATTCCCGACAACACCAGGAAAGCCGCCATGTACTGCCCGACGCGGCTGCCGATGACTTTCCAGCCCGCGAGCACCACCAGCACCGTGGTGAAGGTGTTCAGCAAGATCAACAACAGCGAGATGCCGTCGATGCCAAGGTGGTAGTTGATGTTGTAGGACTCGATCCACGGCGTCAGCTCGACGAATTGCATCCCCTGAACAGTGGAATCGAATTTGACGTAGAGCGGCAGGGCAACGACGAAGCCGGCGACCGCGCCGGCGAGAGCGAGCCAGCGCGCAAAGTTGGCATTGCGGTCGGATCCGGTGAAAAGCACGACGACGCCGGCCAGAATCGGCAACCAGATGACGGTACTGAGCAGGGCTGGTCCGGGCATGTTTTCAGCTTCTCGCGAACCAGAGCGTGAGCAGCACGAACACGCCGATGATCATGGTGAACGCGTAGTGGTAGATCAGGCCGGATTGCAATTTGCGCGCAATCGTCGCGAACCAGCCCACCAGCCGCGCCGCGCCGTTGACGAAGACACCGTCGATCACCGCCACGTCGCCGCCTTTCCACAATCCCCGTCCGAGCAGGCGTGCGCCACCGGCGAAAAACCAGTCGTTGAAGCGATCGAAATAATATTTGTTGTCCAGCAGCGTGTAGACCGGACCGAACACGACGCGCAGCTTCTCCGGCAGATCGGTGCGCTTCAGATACAGGAAGGCAGCTGATGCAATGCCGGCAATCGACAGCCAGAACGGCCAGGTACCGAGGGAGTGGATCATCATCGCAACGACGCCGTGAAACTCCTTGCCCATCTCGCCGAGCACATCGTGCGGCTCGCTCACCACGATCGCATCGCCGAAGTAGCCGCCGAACAGCACCGATCCGATCCACCATCCGGCACAGACCGACGGAATCGCCAGCCCGATCAGCGGCCCCGTCACGACTGCGGGTGACTCGTGGGGCGCGTGGCCGTGTTCAGCGTGATCGTCATGCGCAGTGAAATGCTCCGCGCCATGGAAGGTCATGAACATCAGCCGGAAGGTATAGAACGCGGTGACGAACACGCAGGACAGCACGCAGAAATACGCAAACCCGCTGCCCGGCAGATGGGACAGCTGCACGGCTTCGATGATCGCATCCTTGGAAAAGAACCCGGAAAAACCCGGAATGCCCGCGCTCGCCAGTGCGCCGACCATCATCGTGGCGTAGGTAATCGGCATGGTTTTGCGCAGGCCGCCCATTCTGCGCATGTCCTGTTCGTGATGCATGGCGATGATGACCGAGCCGGCGCCGAGGAACAGCAGCGACTTGAAGAAGGCATGGGTAACCAGGTGGAACATTCCGGCCGCATAGGCCGAAGCGCCCAGCGCCACGGTCATGTAGCCGAGCTGCGACAGCGTGGAGTAGGCAACCACGCGTTTGATATCGGTCTGCACGATCGCCACCAGCGCCATGAACAAGGCCGTGATCGCCCCGATCACCATGACGAACGACAGCGCCGCCTCCGACATCTCGAACAGATGCGACATGCGCGCGACCATGAAAATACCGGCCGTCACCATGGTCGCGGCGTGGATCAGCGCGGAAATCGGCGTCGGACCTTCCATCGAGTCCGGCAGCCAGACGTGCAGTGGAAACTGCGCCGACTTCCCCATCGCGCCGACAAATAGCAGGATGCAGATCGTGGTGATGAGCGGCCAATCAGTAAAGGCCACGCCGAGCGTCGCGTGCGCCAGCTCCGGTGCCTTGGCGAACACTTTTGCGTAATCGAGCGTGCCGAAATACACCAGTATCAGCGCGATGCCGAGCAGGAAGCCGAGATCGCCGACCCGGTTGACGATGAAGGCCTTCAGGTTGGCGTAGATCGCGGTCGGGCGGGTGTACCAGAAGCCGATGAGCAGATAGGACACCAGCCCCACCGCTTCCCAGCCGAAGAACAGTTGCAGGAAGTTGTTGCTCATCACCAGCATCAGCATCGAAAAGGTGAACAGAGAGATATAGCTGAAGAAACGCTGGTAACCGGGATCGTCGGCCATGTAACCGATGGTATAGACGTGCACCATCAGCGATACGAAGGTGACGACCAGCATCATCGTGGCCGACAGCTTGTCGATCAGGAAACCGACTTGCATCGTGACGTCGCCGCTTGTGATCCAGGTGTAGAGCGGCCCGTTGAAGGTGTTGCCCGCAAGCACGTCCCGGAACACCAGGAAGGATGCGACCACTGAAATCACCATGCCGGCGATGGTCACCACGTGCGACGCACGCCGGCCGATGAGCCAGCCCAGCAGGCCGGCGATCAACGCACCCGCAAGCGGGGCAAGGGGAACGATCAAGTAGAGCGCCTTCATTTTCAATACGCTCCTTGAAGTACTGCGTACTGCGTGCTGCGTGCTGCGAAGGGGCAATCCCTCCGCGTCGCGATGTTTTCTCTCAGTACACAGTACACAGCACTTATGGGCGAAGCCCGGTATCCAGCGAAGTCGGGCAGCACGGATTTCATCCCTTCAATTTGTCCAGATCGTCTACGTTGATGGTGCGCACGGTGCGGAACAGCACCACCAGGATCGCCAGTCCGATCGCGGATTCGGCCGCTGCGACGGTCAGGATGAAAAACACGAAGATCTGGCCCGCCGTGTCCTCGAGGAAGTGCGAAAAGGCGATGAAGTTCATGTTCACCGCCAGCAGCATCAGCTCGATGGCCATCAGCAGGATGATCACGTTTTTGCGGTTCAGGAAGATTCCCACCACGCTGATCGCGAACAGGATCGCGCCGAGAATCAGGTAGTGCGACAAGGAGATCATGCCGACGCACCGTTCCGGAGGGGCGAGGAACGAGGGGCGAGGAACGAGGGAAAACATCCCACCACTCGAGACCAAAGACAGCTTTTCCTCAATACTGGCTCCTCACTTCTCATTGCGCTTCTCGGACGGCATCGACACGATGCGCACGCGGTCCTTCCGGCGAACTTTGAGCTGCTGGGCGGGATCGATATATTTTGTATCCTTGCGATGGCGCAGGGTGAGCGCGATGGCCGCCACGATGGCGACAAGCAGGATGACCGCCGCGATCTCGAAAGGGTAGACGTAATCGGTATAAATGAGCCGGCCGATCTCGCGTGTATTGCTGTAGTCGGCCGCGTGCGGTGCCGGCTTGGGCATGCCTTCCAGATCGAAGTAGCGTCCGCCGAGCACGAGGGCCATTTCCGCGACCATCACACCAGCGACAATCAGTGCCGGCACGAGGTAATCCCAATAACCCTCGCGCAGCCGGTCCAGGTTGATGTCGAGCATCATCACGACGAACAGGAACAGCACCATGACCGCGCCGACATAAACCAGCACCAGCGCGATTGCCAGGAACTCCGCTTCCAGCAGCATCCACAAGCCGGCGGCGGTAAAGAAGGCGAGCACCAGGAACAGCGCCGAGTGCACCGGATTGCGCGCGGTGATCACGCGCAGCGCGGCAACTACCATGATCGCCGCGAAGAAATAAAAAGTGACCGCCCTGAAGTCCATGTTGTTATTGGTAAGGATTGAGGAGTAAGGAGAATCGTCTCCTCACTCCTCACCCCTCACTCCATCACCGGTAATTTGCGTCCTCGGCGCGATCCTTCGCGATCTGCTCTTCGTAACGATCGCCGATCGCCAGCAGCATTTCCTTGGTGTAGAGCAGATCACCGCGCTGCTCGCCGTGATACTCGAGAATGCGGGTCTCGACGATCGAGTCCACCGGACAGGATTCCTCGCAGAACCCGCAGAAAATGCACTTGGTCAGATCTATGTCGTAGCGCGTGGTGCGGCGCGTGCCGTCGGCGCGCTGTTCGGATTCAATGGTGATCGCCAGAGCCGGGCATACCGCTTCGCACAGCTTGCAGGCGATGCAGCGTTCCTCCCCGTTCGGATAGCGGCGCAACGCGTGCAGGCCGCGGAAGCGTCCGGACTGCGGCGTCTTCTCTTCCGGAAACTGCACCGTGATCTTGCGCGCGAAGAAATAGCGGCCGGTCAGGGCCATGCCCTTTACCAGTTCGAAGAGCAGGAAGGTACGGAAGAAATCGCGGAGGCGTTCGATCATGTACACGCCCTCGCCGAAGTTCTCATTTTCACCATGGCCACCACGAGGTCTGCATCAGGCCGCCGATCAGTACCAGCCAGACGATCGTCAGCGGGATGAACACTTTCCAGCCCAGGCGCATGATCTGATCGTAGCGATAGCGCGGGAATGTCGCGCGGAACCACAGGAAACAGAACAGCAGGAAGGCGATCTTCAGCAGCAACCAGGGAAACCCGCTTGCCGCAAGCCAGGGCAGGCCCATCGAATCCGCCAATGCGCTCGGCAGCGGTGACAGCCAGCCGCCCAAAAACATGGTCGCCGCCAGCGCAGCAACCAGGATCATGTTCGCATATTCGGCGAGGAAGAACACGGCAAAGGCCGTTCCTGAATATTCCACGTGGAAACCGGCTACGATTTCCGATTCACCCTCGGCCACATCGAATGGTGCACGATTGGTTTCAGCCACGCCGGCGACGAAATACACCAGGAACATCGGGAACAGCGGGATCAGGTTCCAGCCCAGCAAGCCCCAGGCGGTGCTCTGCTCCATGACGATGGTGGAAAGGTTCAGGCTGCCCGACATCATGAGCACGCACACCAGCGCGAACCCCATGGCGATTTCGTAGGATACGATCTGCGCGGCGGAACGCAATCCGCCGATGAAAGCGTACTTCGAATTCGATGCCCAGCCGGCGACGATGACGCCATAGACGCCCATCGAAGTGATCGCCATCACGTACAGCAATCCGGCATCCACGCGGGCAAGCACCAGGTCTGGCGTGAACGGCACGACCGCCCACGCTGCGAGCGCAGGCATGATCGACAGCACGGGGGCCAGTATGAACAGGAACTTGTTGGCTCCTGACGGAATGATGATTTCCTTGGCGAGGAGCTTGAGGACGTCGGCGAACGGTTGCAGCAAGCCTTTGTAGCCGACCCGGTTCGGCCCGATCCGCACCTGCATGTAGCCGATCACCTTGCGCTCGGCGAGCGTGAGATAGGCCACCGAGAGAATGAGCGGCACCGTGATGGCGACGATCTTCGCCAGCGTCCACAGGGCAGTCACGCCGTCGGCTCCGATCAGCCCCTCGACGAAGGCGAGGTTCATGCGCTCACCTTTTCCTGCGCCACCGCGCGCGCGAGTTCGATTTCACCGAACAACGGCCCCAGCCCGCTGGTCTCGTGACAGCCGGCCGGTATGCGCGCGCAATTCGCGGGCAGCCTGTCGTCGCGCAGGAAGGGCAGAACGGCTTCGCCACCGTGCTGAGAAATGCGTACGCGGTCGTTTTGGCGCAGGCCGAGTTTCTCGACCAGGCCGCCGGGCAGCGACACTACGGCAGCTTGCGCATCTCGAGTCAGCTGCAGGGACTCGGCGCGGCGCACGACGCCATCGACGTGATAGATCGGAACTTCGCCGATCCTTTCAATGACGGCTCTCTCAATGCCGGTTCTTTCAATACCGGCTCGCCCTACACCCGTGAGGGCGGAGACACGCAACGGCGCAAGCTCACCCTGGATCGCATTGTCCAGCCGCGAAGCCATATCGCCGATGGCGGCGACGCAATCGGCGCGGACGCCTTCGACGCTGTCGTACCCGAAGCCCGGCAGTTCGAGCAAGGTGCCAAGCACACGCAACACTTTCCATGCAGGCCGCGTCTCGCCCAGCGGCCTCCCGACACCCTGGAAACTCTGCACCCGGCCTTCCGTATTCACGAAACTGCCGCCGGTTTCCGTGAACGGCGACACCGGTAGCAGGACCTGCGCGTACTCCAGCGCGTGTCTGAACGGCGACATGGCGACCACCAGTTCGGCGGACTGCATCGCGGCGCGCGCGGCGCGCGGATCGACGGTGTCGAGATCCATCTCGGCGTGCAACAACAGGTAGGCCTTGCGCGGCTGCGCCAGCATCTGCAAGGCGTTCATGCCGCGAACCCCGCCGGCAGTCGGCGTCGCACCGGCCAGATAACCGCCAACGCTGTTGGCGGCTTCGCCGAAAAATCCGATTTTTGCGTCGACGATGCGCGCGAACTCCTGCGCCAGCCGATGCAGTTCGCTCGCTTGCGGATGATGCTGGGCCAGGTTGCCGAGGAAGATCGCACGGTTGCGGCCCGCTGCGAGGCTTTCCGCGATCTTGCGAACCGCAGCGTCGACGGCCACCCCCGCAACGGCAGCCGGCACCGCAACCGATTTGATCTCGGCCGCCGCCTTTACGACCTGGGCCAGGATTCCCACCAACGCGGAGGGAGCCGCGATGGCTTTGTTGGCCACGCGCATCAGCAGATCATCGTCGACCGGATTGATCAGATTGAACTGCGCACCCTTCTTGACGGCTTGGCGCAACCGCTGCGCGAGCAGCGGCTGTTCCTTGCGCAGCGTGGAGCCGATCACCAGGATGCGATCGAGCTTGGGAATTTCCGCGACTTTCATGCCCAGCCAAGGCGAGCCACGCAGTTGTCCGTCGGCGGAAAAATCCGACTGGCGCAGGCGGAAATCGACGTTGCCGCCACCCAGTCCGCGCGCCAGCTTGCCCAGCAGATAAAGTTCTTCCAGCGTGGCCTGCGGCGTCGCCAGCGTACCGATGGCTTCAGCGCCATGGGTTGCGCGGATCCGTCCGAGTTCGCCGGCAATGTATTCCAGCGCCGTGCTCCAGTCGACGTCTTCCCATTTGCCGTCACGCTTGAGCATCGGTGAGGTCAGCCGGTCAGCGGCGTTCAACCCTTCGTAAGAGAACCGATCACGATCCGACAGCCAGCATTCGTTGACGTCCTCGTTGTCCAGCGGCAGCACGCGCATCACGCGATCGCCCTTGACCTGCACCACGAGATTGGAGCCCAGCGCGTCGTGCGGGGCAATCGACTTGCGCCGCGCCAGCTCCCAGGTGCGCGCGCTGTAGCGAAAAGGCTTGGACGTCAGCGCGCCGACCGGGCACACGTCGATCATGTTGCCGGACAGTTCGGAATCCACCGTTCGTGCAACGAACGGCATGATTTCAGCGTGCTCGCCGCGGCCGGCCATGCCGAGCTCCATGACGCCGGCGATTTCCTGTCCGAAGCGCACACAGCGCGTGCAATGGATGCAGCGGGTCATTTCCTCGGCCGACACCAGCGGCCCGAGGTCCTTGTTCGACACGACGCGTTTCGGCTCGTCGTAGCGCGAACTGGAAGCACCGTAGCCGACGGCAAGATCCTGCAGTTGGCATTCGCCGCCCTGGTCGCAGATCGGGCAATCGAGCGGGTGGTTGATCAGCAGGAATTCCATCACGCCCTTCTGCGCCTTGATCGCGGCTTCGGAATGCGTGTAGACCTTCATGCCCTCGGTCACCGGCGTGGCGCAGGCCGGCAGCGGCTTGGGCGCCTTTTCCACCTGCACCAGGCACATGCGGCAGTTGGCGGCGATCGACAGCTTGCGGTGGTAGCAGAAATGCGGCACGTAGATGCCGAGCTTGCTCGTGGCATCCATGATCATGCTGTTGTCCGGAACTTCCACCGGCCGGCCGTCTACTTCGAGCTTTGCCATGTGCATGGGATCAGTGTTGTCCGTGAACGAGGCACTTGCCGTGGTCGATGTGGTACTGAAACTCGTCGCGGAAATGCTTGATGAAGCTTTTCACCGGCAGCGCGGCGGCATCGCCCAGCGCGCAGATCGTGCGGCCGGCGATGTTGTCGGCAACCGAATTCAGCTTGTCGAGATCCTCCGCGCGGCCCTGGCCGTGCTCGATGCGATGGACCATGCGATACAGCCAGCCGGTACCTTCGCGACACGGCGTGCACTGGCCGCAGGATTCCTCGAAATAGAAATACGACAGGCGCTGCAGGGCACGCACCATGCACGTGGTCTCGTCCATGACGATGACCGCCCCGGAGCCGAGCATCGAACCGGCCTTGGCGATCGAATCGTAATCCATGTCGGTGGCGAGCATGACCTCCGCGGGCAACACCGGCATCGACGAACCGCCGGGGATGACTGCCTTGAGCTTGCGATCGTCGCGCATGCCGCCGGCCATCTCCAGCAATTTCGCGAACGGCGTGCCGAGCTTCACTTCGTAGTTGCCGGGGCGCGCGACGTGGCCGGAAACCGAAAACACCTTGGTGCCGCCGTTGTTCGGACGACCCAGGCTGAGGAAAGCTTCGCCGCCGTTGACGATGATCCAGGGCACGGCGGCGAAGGTTTCGGTGTTGTTGATCGTGGTGGGCTTGCCGTACAAGCCGTAGCTCGCGGGGAACGGCGGCTTGAAGCGCGGCTGGCCTTTCTTGCCCTCCAGTGACTCCAGCAGCGCGGTTTCCTCGCCGCAGATGTAGGCGCCCCAGCCGTGATGCGCGTGCAACTCGAAACTGAACTCCGAGCCGAGGATGTTCTTGCCCAGCAGTCCCGCGCTGCGCGCTTCCTCCAGCGCTTCCTCGAAGCGCTCGTACACGTCCCAGATTTCCCCGTGTATGTAGTTGTAGCCCACGGTGATGCCCATCGAATACGCCGCGATCGCCATGCCCTCGATGACGATGTGCGGGTTGTAGCGCAGGATGTCGCGATCCTTGAACGTGCCGGGTTCGCCTTCATCCGAATTGCAGACGAGATATTTCTGCCCGGGGAACGCGCGCGGCATGAAGCTCCATTTCAGACCGGTGGGAAATCCGGCACCGCCGCGGCCGCGCAGCGCAGACTTCTTCATCTCGGCGATGACCTGCTCGGGCGTGATTTTCTCGTTGAGAATCTTGTGCAATGCCTGGTAGCCGCCGCGCGCCTCATAGTCTTTGAGCCGCCAGTTGAGTCCGGTCAGCTCCTTGAGGATGATCGCGTCGGGCCCGTAGACATCCGGAGAATACGGCGGCATCGGCGCGTTCATTTGCGCAGCTCCTCTATCCAGGCATCGAGCTTGTCGGGCGTCATGAAGGACGCCATATTCTTGTCGTTGTGCAGACACACCGGCGCATCGCCGCAGGCGCCCAGGCATTCACCTTCTTTCAGCGTGAACTGGCCGTCGGGCGTGGTCTCGTTGAAGTCGATGCCGAGTTTCTTCTTCAGGTTATCCACAGCAACCATCGCACCGGAGAGGGCGCAGGGCAGATTGGTGCAGATCGTGATCTTGTGGCGCCCGACCGGGTGCAAGTTGTACATGCCGTAGAAGCTGGCCGCTTCGTACACGGCGATCGGCGGCATGCCCAGATATTGCGCGACGAAATCCATCGTTTCGGTGGACAGCCAGCTCTTCTCGTCCTGCGCAATGGTGAGCGCCGCCATGACCGCCGATTGCCGCTGGTCGGCGGGATATTTGGCGATCGCCTTGTCGATCCGGACCAGCGATTCCGGCGACAGCACCATGGGTGCGTTCATCGATCCACCTCGCCGAACACGATGTCCTGCGTGCCGATGATGGCAACCACGTCCGCGATCATGTGGCCGCGCGCCATTTCATCGAGCGCGGCCAGGTGAGCGAAACCGGGCGCGCGGATCTTCAGGCGGTACGGCTTGTTGGCGCCGTCGGACACCAGATAGATGCCGAACTCGCCCTTGGGCGCTTCGACGGCGGCATAAGTCTCGCCGGGCGGGACGTGCATACCCTCGGTGAAGAGCTTGAAATGGTGGATGAGCTCTTCCATGTTCATCTTCATGTCAACTCGCGAAGGCGGCGCGATCTTATGGTCGTCGGTGATGACCGGCCCCGGATTCTTGCGCAGCCAGTCGATGCACTGTTTCACGATGTGATTGGACTGGCGCAGTTCCTCGATGCGCACGAGGTAGCGGTCGTAGCAATCGCCGCTGACGCCGACGGGAATGTCGAAATCGACGCGATCGTAGACTTCGTAGGGCTGCTTCTTGCGCAGATCCCATTCGACGCCCGAACCGCGCAGCATCGGGCCGGTGAATCCGAGCGCGAGCGCCCGTTCCGGCGTAACGACGCCAATGCCCACCGTGCGCTGCTTCCAGATGCGGTTGTCGGTCAGCAGCGTTTCGTACTCGTCGACATAACGTGGAAAGCGATGGGTGAAGTCCTCGATGAAATCGAGCAGCGAACCGCGGCGGTTGTCGTTCAGCTCGCGCACGGCCTTTTCGTTGTGGATTTTCGACGCCAGGTACTGCGGCATCGTTTCGGGCAGATCGCGATAAACGCCGCCGGGACGATAGTAAGCGGCATGCAACCGCGCGCCTGAAACCGCCTCGTAGACGTCCATCAGGTCTTCGCGCTCGCGGAAGCAGTACAGGAACACGGTCATCGCACCGATGTCGAGTGCATGCGCGCCCAGCCACAACAGGTGGTTCAGGATGCGGGTGATCTCGTCGAACATCACGCGGATGTATTGCGCGCGCAACGGCACATCGATCCGGAGCAGCTTCTCTATGGCCATCACGTAGGCGTGCTCGTTGCACATCATCGAGACGTAATCGAGCCGGTCCATGTACGGCACCGACTGCAGGAAGGTCTTGGACTCTGCGAGCTTCTCGGTTGCTCGATGCAGCAGGCCGATGTGCGGATCGGCTCGCTGGATCACCTCGCCATCGAGCTCCAGCACCAGCCGCAACACCCCGTGCGCAGCAGGGTGTTGGGGGCCAAAGTTCATTGTGTAATTGCGGATCTCAGCCATGAACCGTCGCGCCGCGTGGATTCAGGAAAGAATCAAAAGCGTTTGCCGCAAAGGGCGCAAAGAAAAAAGAGGGGTCGCAAAGTAAAGGCGGGATGAGGACGGATGCGTATAAGCCGCCGTTGCCGTGTTTTTCCTCTGCGCTCTTTCTTTTCACTCTGCGTCCTTTGCGTCGAAAGCTGTCCGGCTCTTTTTTCCCGCTCTAATCGACGTCGCCGTAATGCGCTTCCCGTACTACGCGCGGCACCGTCTCGCGCGGCTCGATGCTGACCGGTTGATAGACCACGCGCTTCTGGTCAGGGTCGTAACGGACCTCGACAAAACCGGACAACGGAAAGTCCTTGCGGAAGGGATGCCCGATAAAGCCGTAGTCGGTCAGGATCCGGCGCAGATCCGGGTGTCCGGGGAACATGATGCCGAAAAGGTCGAAAGCTTCACGCTCGAACCAGTTGGCCGACGGCCAGATTCCCACGACCGAATCCATTACCGGGAATTCGTCGTCGGTGGCGAATACCTTCAGGCGCAGGCGATGGTTCGACGAAACGGACAACAGGTGGTAGACCACCGCATAGCGCAGGCCGTCGTGGCGTCCGTTGCCATAGTCCCGGTAATCCAGGCCGCACAAATCGATCAACTGCTCGAACTTCAGCGCCGGATGATCGCGCAACGTGCCGGCCATCGACAATAAGTCGGCGGCCTTGGCGACAAGCGTCAGTTCGCCGCCGGCGTCGAAAATCTCGACGGCCTTGTCCGCAAACGTGGTTTTCAGGCTTTCTGTGAGCGCCGCGATGCTGGCCATGTCGGTGAATCAGCGCGCGATGGTATTGGTGCGCCGGATCTTGTTCTGCAGTTGGATGACGCCGTAGAGCAGCGCCTCCGCAGTCGGCGGACAGCCCGGGACGTAGACGTCCACCGGCACGATGCGGTCGCAACCACGCACCACCGAGTAGGAGTAATGGTAATAGCCGCCGCCGTTGGCACAGGAACCCATCGAGATGACCCAGCGCGGCTCGGACATCTGGTCGTAGACCTTGCGCAACGCCGGCGCCATCTTGTTGCACAGCGTGCCGGCCACGATCATCACGTCCGACTGGCGCGGACTCGGCCGGAACACTACGCCGAAGCGGTCGAGGTCATAGCGCGCCGCGCCGGCGTGCATCATCTCCACCGCGCAACAGGCCAGCCCGAACGTCATAGGCCACATCGAGCCGGTGCGCGTCCAGTTGATGACGTTGTCGATCGTGGTGGTGACGAAGCCTTTTTCGGTGACGCCTTCGATGCTCATGAATCAAGGTCTCCTGCTATAGAAGACATGCTCGCAGCCATATTGGTTCGGTAGCTCATCGTGCCGCCTCCGAACCACTGCTCACTCCCATTCCAGCGCCCCTTTTTTCCACTCGTAGACAAAGCCGACGACGAGGATTGCGAGGAAAAGCACCATTGCCAGGAAACCGAACGTCCCGATTTCGTGGAGCACCACCGCCCAGGGGAATAGAAACGCGATTTCCAGGTCGAACAGGATGAACAGGATGGCGACGAGGTAGTAGCGCACGTCGAATTTCATGCGCGCGTCCTCGAAGGCCTCGAAGCCGCACTCATAGGGAGAAAGTTTTTCCGGATCCGGCCGGTGCACGCCGAGCAGCCTGCTCAGGGTGCCGCCGGCCAAGGGTAACGCCACCCCGACGGCAAGGCCGACGAAAATGAACAGCAGAATCGGAAAGTACTGCTCAAGCATTGCCCACTCTCATTTGGTGCCGACGGGGAGACTCGAACTCCCACGGGTTTCCCCACCACCCCCTCAAGATGGCGTGTCTACCAATTTCACCACGTCGGCATTTACGTGAGGTGCCGGGCGTGAGGCCGATCCTTTGCAAGCTTGAGGGTCTTGCGCCTCACTCCCCGCGTCTCGCCGTTACTTCGGTATTTCGTTCGCCTTCGAATCGCCGCCAGACGGTTGCGGCACCGGAGCACCCGGTACCGGGACGCTCTTGGCCGGTTCCACCGGCGATTCCTGATGCGTGGACATCACGCCTTCCGGCCGGCCCTTGTGACTGGATACATAGGTAAGCCCCAAGCTGGTCAGGAAAAACACCGCGGCCAGGACTCCCGTGGTCCTGCTCAGAAAGTTGGCCGACCCGCTGGAGCCGAACAGGCTGCCGGCGGAACCGCTGCCGAACGCCGCGCCCATATCCGCACCTTTGCCGTGCTGAAGCAGCACGAGGCCGATCACGCACAACGCGGCCAGTACATGGAGAATCAGAATCAAGGTTTCCATTGTGTCATCCCATCGTTTTAGCCATCTGCCGCCCGGCAGATGGCGAGGAATTCTTCGGCCACCAGAGAAGCGCCGCCGATCAATCCGCCGTCCACATCCTGCATGCCGAACAACTCTGCCGCATTGGCCGCCTTCACGCTGCCGCCGTACAGGATCGGCATCGAGGCGGCGATACTTTCATCACGCGCGGCCAGGACCCCGCGCAAGTACGCATGCACCGCCTGCGCCTGATCCGGCGTCGCCGTCTTGCCGGTGCCGATTGCCCAGACCGGTTCGTAAGCCAGTACCGACGCCTTCAATCCTTCGGCACCGAGCCGATCCGCCACCACGCCAAGCTGACGGCCGACCACTTCTTGCGTGACACCCCGCTCGCGCTCCGCCAGCGTTTCCCCGACGCAAACGATCGGTACCATGCCTTCGGCCAATACGGCCTTCGCCTTTAGCGCGACCGACGCGTCATCCTCGCCGAACGACTGCCTGCGCTCGGAATGCCCGACAATCACATAGCGACAGCCAAATTCGCGCAGCATTCCAGCGGAAACTTCACCGGTAAACGCTCCTTTGGGATGTTGGCTGACGTTCTGGCCGCCCCAAGCCGCTTTCGACCCCGCCAATGCCGACTGAGCCTGGGCCAGGTAGGGGAAAGGGACACAAATCGCGGCGTGTGCTCTGCTGAGACCGCCGGCAGCCACCGCGACCTTGTCGAGGAGGGCCTGGTTTTCCGGAAGACTGCCGTGCATCTTCCAGTTGCCCACCGCCAGCCGCTGCCGCATGCGCTATCCCACCGAAAAAACAGGTGAATTTTACCCGTCAGGGCAAGGGAGGGTCAATGTTCACCGCATCCCGGGGAGGGGGAGGCCGAAAACTGCGGTCACGGCTTGAAGCCGGCCAGTGCGCCCAGCGGGCGATTCGGTCAGCCGAATCTTCCGGTTATGTAATCTTCGGTGGCCTTGTTCTTGGGCTTGATGAAGATGGTGTCGGTGGCGTCGAATTCGATCATCTCGCCGAGATACATATAGGCAGTGAAATCCGACACGCGCGCGGCCTGCTGCATGTTGTGGGTCACGATCAGGATAGTGACCTTGTGCTTCAGGTCGGCGATGAGTTCCTCGATGCTGGCGGTGGCGATCGGATCGAGCGCGGACGTCGGTTCGTCGAACAGCAGGATTTCCGGCTCGGTCGCCAGTGCGCGCGCGATGCACATGCGCTGCTGCTGGCCGCCGGAAAGATTGAATGCCAGGTCGTTCAGCCGGTCCTTGACCTCGTCCCACAGTGCGGCGCCACGCAGTGCCTGCTCGACCTTCTCGTCGATGGTGGCCACCCCGCGCACGCCGCGCACACGCAGTCCATATGCGACGTTCTCATAGATCGATTTCGGAAAGGGATTGGGCTTCTGGAACACCATGCTGATGCGCATGCGCACTTCGATCGGATCGACGTGCGGATTCAGCAGATTGGTATTGTCCGGATGCAGCCGGATCTCGCCCTCGTAGCGGTTGTCCGGATAGAGATCATGCATACGGTTGAAACAGCGCAGATACGTCGACTTGCCGCATCCCGAAGGCCCAATCAGCGCGGTGACCTTCTTGTCGTAGATCGGCATGTTGATGCCTTTCAACGCATGGAAAGCGCCGTAGAAGAAATTCAATCCGCGCGACTCCGCCTTGAGCACGAGATTGGCCTGTGCGGAGGGTCCGTCAGTGATCTTGGACATTCTGGATTCTCACCACTTGATGTTTTTTCTCAGTCGGTAGCGGATGTAGATCGCCAGTGCATTCATCGACAGCGTCATCACCACCAGCACCAGGCCCGCAGCGGCGGCATTCTGATGGAAGGCCGCTTCCGGTCGCGAAGTCCAGTTGAACATCTGGATCGGCATCACGGTGAACGGCGCGAACAGCCAGTCGAACGGTCCGGCCGACGGATCGCCGGTAAAAGGGGCCGGCGGAAGAAACGCGATGAAGGTCAGCGCGCCGATGGTGATGATCGGCGCAGTCTCGCCGATTGCGCGCGCCAGGCCGATGATCACGCCGGTGAGGATACCCGGAACAGAGTACGGAAGAATGTGGTCTGCGGTGGTCTGCCATTTGGTGGCGCCGAGCGCATAAGCCCCTTCGCGGATCACCCCGGGAATCGAACGGATCGCCTCGCGAGTAGCAACGATCACCACCGGCAGGATCAACAACGCCAGTGTCAGCCCGGCGGACAAAATGCTCTGGCCAAAACCGAACTTGTAAACGAACAGGCCCAATGCCAGCAGGCCGTAAATGATCGAAGGCACGCCGGCGAGATTGGTCACGTTGATCTCGATGATGTCCGTCATCCAGTTCTTCGGCGCGTACTCTTCAAGGTAAACCGCGCCCGCCACGCCTACCGGGATGGCGGTGACGGCGGTCACCAGCATCACCAGCGTACTGCCGGCCCAGGCCGACAGGATGCCCGCGTTCTCCGCGCGGCGGGAAGGGAAATTGACGAAGAAATCCCAGGACAGCCGGTGCGCGCCGTCCATCACCATGCCGGCGAACAGCGCAACGAACGTCAGCACGCCCACCATCAATGCAAGCACACCCACGGTCGCGAATATCAGGTCCCAGCGCTTGTGCTTGGTGATGAGCGCCCGGATTTCCGCGACGGTCATATCGGCCATGTCAGTACGCCTGCCGGTAGCGACGCTTCATAAAGTGGCCGACGACGTTGAAGAACAGCGTCAGCAACATCAGGGTCAGGCCTGCTGCGAATATCGTCTGGTAGCCGATGCTGCCGTGCGGCAGATCGCCCAGCGCGACCTGCACGATATAAGCGGTGATGGTTGCCGCCGGTTCCGCGGGATTCCAGGTCAGGTTGGGCTGCATGCCGGCGGCCACCGCGACAATCATGGTTTCTCCGACTGCGCGCGATATGCCGAGGATGTAAGCCGCGGCAATGCCGGAGAAAGCGGCGGGTGTGACGACACGAACCGCAGTCTGGAAGCGCGTCGCGCCCATTGCATAGGAACCTTCGCGCATCGCCATCGGCACCGAGCGCATCGCGTCCTCGGAAACCGAACTGACGTAGGGAATGATCATGATGCCCATGACCAGTCCCGCAGACAGAAGATTGAAGCCGGGCAGCCCGGGAAAGAAGAATTGCAGCGCCGGATTCACGTACAGCAGAGCGAAATATCCATAAACGATGGTGGGCACGCCGCCCAGCAATTCGAGAAACGGCTTGGCGATTTCGCGCACCGCGAAGGGCGCAAATTCCGACAGGTAAATGGCGATCATGGTGCCGAGCGGTATTGCCACGGCCAGCGCCACGAACGAGCTAACCACCGTGCCCGACAGCAGCACCATGATGCCGTAATGGGCGTCGTCGAACAGCGGCGTCCACTGGTTGTCGGTGAGAAAATCGACCAGCGAGATGTGCTGGAAGAACTGGTAGGACTCGGTCACCAGGATGACCACGATGCCGACGGTGATGGCGACCGAAACCGATGCCGCCAGGAACAGCACGCCTTCGATTAACCGCTCGCGAACATGCCGGGTTTTCTTCTTCGCGAGCCGCGCGCTGATTGTGTGGTCCACCAGGGTATTCAGTGGTTGGGTATTTGCGACGGAACTCATCGGTTCGGGACCGAGGAAAATATATTACAGATTTCTCGCGACACCCGCAGCCCGGGCAAAAAACAGGAGGGGCAATGCCCCTCCTGTTGCTCCGGAATCGGGACGACTTACAGCTTGGCTTCGAGCTGCATCAACTGTTCTATTGTAAGACCGACCTTGTTCTCGCCGCCGAATTTAGTGCCGAGCACCTTCTTGTTGGCATGTTCGATGTTATAGGCGTAGGCCTTGGCCGGCAGCGGCACGTACTTGACCTCGCGTACCAGTACTTCGGCGCTCTTCATGTAGAACTCGACGAATTCCTTCACTTCCGGCCGTTCCAGCGACTTGGCATTGATGTAAATGAAGATCGGACGGGCCAGTGGCTGGTAAGTGCCGTTGATGACCGTTTCGAACGAGGGTTCGACCCCCTGACCAGCCTTGTCCGCAATCCTGGCGGCCCGGAGCTTATCCTTGTTTTCGACGTAGTAGGCGAATCCGAAATAGCCCAGCGCGTTGACGTCGCGGGATACGCCCTGCACCAGGACGTTATCGTCTTCCGATGCGGTAAAGTCACCGCGGCTGGACTTGGCCTTGCCGCTGACCGCCTCGGTGAAATAGTCGAAGGTACCGGAGTCCGCCCCGGGGCCGAACAACTTCAACGGCTGATCCGGCCATGCGGGATTCACCTGCTTCCAGGTCTTCACCTTGCCCTGCGCGCCCGGCTCCCACATCTTCCTGAGCTCGGCGACTGTCAGCGTCTGCGCCCACTTGTTGTCGGGATGAATCACGACGGTCAGGGCGTCATAGGCGACCGGCAGCTCGATGTACTGCACGCCTGCCGCCTTGCAATCGTCCATTTCCTTTTTCAGGATCGGGCGGGAAGCATCGGAAATGTCGGTCTCGCCGCGGCAGAATTTCTTGAAGCCGCCGCCAGTGCCGGAAATTCCCACCGTGACTTTTACCTTGCCTTTCGTGGACTTCTGGAAATCTTCGGCCATGGCTTCCGTAATCGGAAACACCGTGCTGGAACCGTCAATTTTTACCAGTTGTGCATGCACCACAGGCGCAACGATGCACAAGGTGCTCGCGAATACAGCCGCCGTGGCTGCAAGTACGATGCGGGAAGCTTTGAACATGAGGTCGATCTCCTTCGATAAGGGGTTTGAATCCGAACGGCGCGATTTTATGGATGCAATGTGACAGTTTGATTGCACCGCTTCCCTTACGCCGGCCAAGCCGCGCCTCACGCGGCCTCAGCCGCGGGTTTGCTGACGAATGGTGTGCGCCAGCGATTCCGCCAGTTCGGAAATGAAAACGTGACCCTCCCCCTCGACCATGACCCGGATGACCGGCTCGGTGCCGGACGCGCGCAGCAATACCCGGCCCTTGTCTCCAAGCCTGACCTGCGTCGCCTTGAGCGCGACACCGACCTTGTCGTCGACTTCGAAGTCGAAGCCTTTCTTGGTTTTCACGTTGACCAGCACCTGCGGGTAGAGACGCATGCCGCCGCACAGCTGCTCGAGTCCCCGGCCTTCGGCCTTTAACGCATGCAGCACCTGCAATGCCGAAATGATGCCGTCGCCGGTCGTATGTTTGTCGAGGCAGATGATGTGGCCCGAGTTCTCGCCGCCGAGCTGCCAGCCTTTCTCGACCAGCTTTTCCAGGACATAGCGGTCGCCTACGCCCGCCCGTGCAAACGGAATCCCGTTGTCCGCAAGCGCCTGTTCCATGCCCAGGTTGGTCATCAGCGTGCCGACCACACCGCCGTTCAGGATCTTGTGCTTCTTGCGGAATTGCGCGATGACGAACAACAGCTGGTCGCCGTCATAGAGTTTGCCGTCCTGGTCCGCCATCGTCAGGCGGTCACCATCGCCGTCGAATGCCACGCCCAGGTGCGCGCGATGCGCTTTCACCGCCTTCGCCAGCGCCTGCGGATGCGTCGCGCCGCCATCGCGGTTGATGTTGATTCCGTCCGGCTGCACGCCGATGGAAATAACCTCTGCGCCCAGTTCGTGAAACACGTGCGTAGCGATGTGGTAGGTCGCGCCGTGTGCGCAATCCACCACCAGTCTGAGTCCGTGCAGGTCGAGATTGTTGGGGAAGGTGCTCTTGCAGAACTCGATGTAGCGTCCGGCAGCGTCGTTCAGCCGGCGCGCCTTGCCCAGTTGCGCCGAGGGCATGATCTCGAGCGGCTGATCGAGCCGCGCTTCGATAGCGTGCTCGACCGCGTCCGGCAACTTGTTGCCATCCGCCGAGAAGAATTTGATGCCGTTGTCTTCGAACGGATTGTGGGAAGCGGAGATGACGATGCCCGCCCGCAGGCGCAGCGCCCGCGTAAGATAGGCGACCGCGGGTGTGGGCATCGGCCCGGCGAGATAAATGTCCACCCCCGCCGCGGACAAACCCGCCTGCAACGCGGACTCCAGCATGTAGCCGGAAATGCGCGTGTCCTTGCCGATCAGCACCGAGGCATGCTCGCCGGGCGGCAGATCCTGTCCGGCGGCGAGCACCTTGCCGGCGGCGTGACCGAGGCGCATCACGAAATCGGGCGTGATCGGCGATTCGCCGACGCGCCCGCGCACGCCGTCAGTACCGAAATATTTTCTGATTTTTTTCATGAGAATGAAAACGTAGTGTCGTCTATCGCACGTAATACCAGCAGGCAATCGCGGGTCGCGGCCACGTCATGCACGCGAACAATCGACGCTCCGCGTTGCGCCGCCAGCAGTGCGCCGGCCGCGCTGGCGTGTACACGTTCCGCCGCCACGCGTCCGACGATTTTACCGAATAGCGCTTTGCGCGACAGGCCGGCGAGCAGCGGAAACCCGGCCTCGCGCAACCTGGGTAGCGCGCGTATCAGTTCGAGATTGTGCTGCGGCGTCTTGCCGAAGCCGAAGCCCGGATCCAGCACGATGCGATCGTGCCCGATGCCGGAGGCAACAGCAGTGGCAGCCCGTTCGACCAGAAACGCTTCCACTTCGCCAACCACATCGCGGTAAAGCGGCGAACGCTGCATGCTGCGCGGCTCGCCCTGCATGTGCATCAGGCAGACCGCGACCGGCGAATCGGCCACCGCATCCAGCGCGCCCTGCGCTCGCAGGGCGAAGATGTCGTTGATCATCGCAGCGCCCGCAGCAATCGCGCGGCGCATCACTTCGGGCTTGCAGGTATCGACGGACACCGGTACCGGCAATTCGACAAACTTGTCCAGTACAGGCAGCACGCGCCGTAGTTCTTCATCGACGTCGACAGGCTGCGCGCCAGGCCTCGACGATTCGCCGCCGATGTCGAGGATATCCGCTCCCTCTTCGACCAGTTGCCTGGCGTGCTCCACCGCCCGGCTGGTATCGAAAAACCTTCCGCCGTCGGAAAACGAATCCGGTGTGATGTTGACGATGCCCATGATGAGCGGGCGTTCGAGCGACAGCGCGAAACGGCCGAGCTTCAGAACGGCGCGAGGAGTGTCCACGGGATACCGGCCTTCGACCATAAGGAGTGAAGGGTGAGGAAATGCCATCTCGGCACCGCTGACCATTGAGCGAGGGTTGTCGATGTTCAAACGTGTGCTCAAAAAACGAAAAGGGTGAGGTCTTGACCCCTCACCCCTGACCCCTCACGGGGTTGTTACGCTTCCCGGGCCGGCGTAGTCGTAACTGCGGGCGCCGTGGCACTGCCTTGCGACGGCGGCGGAGTCTGCGGGTTGGCCGGTGGCTTGGGCGGACGCGGCGGACGGCCTTCCATGATGTCGTTGACCTGGTCGGCATCGATGGTTTCCCATTCCATCAGCGCTTTGGCCATGGCTTCGACCTTGTCGCTGTTGTCTTCGATGAGCTTGCGCGCAAGCGCGTATTGCCCGTCGATGATGCGCCGGATCTCCGCGTCGACCTGTTGCATGGTGGCTTCGGAAACGTTCTTGTGCGTGGTGATCGAGCGGCCGAGGAAGACTTCGCCCTCGTTTTCGCCGTACACCATCGGACCGAGATGATCGCTCATGCCCCACTGGGTCACCATGCGACGCGCCATTTCAGTGGCACGCTCGAAGTCGTTTGATGCCCCGGTGGTCATCTGCTTCATGAACACTTCTTCGGCGATGCGCCCGCCGAACAGCACGGCGATGTTCTGCAGGATCTGCTCGCGATCCATGCTGTAGCGGTCTTCCTGCGGGAGCTGCATGGTCACGCCCAGTGCGCGCCCGCGCGGAATGATGGTGACTTTGTGCACTGGATCGGTTCGCGGTAACAACCGGGCAACGACCGCATGGCCGGACTCGTGATACGCGGTATTGCGGCGCTCATGCTCCGGCATCACCATGGACTTGCGTTCCGCGCCCATCATGATCTTGTCCTTGGCGCGCTCGAAATCGTCCATGTCAACCAGGCGCTTGTTGCCGCGCGCGGCAAACAGCGCCGCTTCATTCACCAGGTTGGCAAGATCGGCGCCGGAAAATCCGGGTGTGCCGCGGGCGAGGATGTCGGGGCGCACATCGGGGGCGACCGGAACCTTGCGCATGTGCACCATGAGGATCTGTTCGCGGCCGCGGATGTCGGGCAGCGGCACGACAACCTGGCGGTCGAAACGTCCCGGACGCAGCAGCGCCGGATCGAGTACGTCCGGCCGGTTGGTCGCGGCGATCACGATCACGCCGACGCCGGTTTCGAATCCGTCCATTTCCACCAGCAACTGGTTCAGCGTCTGCTCGCGTTCGTCGTTGCCGCCGCCCAGGCCGGCGCCGCGCTGGCGGCCGACCGCGTCGATTTCATCGATGAACACGATGCAGGGCGCGTGCTTCTTGGCCTGCTCGAACATGTCGCGCACGCGGGCCGCGCCCACGCCGACGAACATCTCGACGAAATCGGAACCCGAAATCGAAAAGAACGGCACCTTGGCTTCGCCGGCGATGGCGCGCGCCAGCAGCGTCTTGCCGGTGCCGGGAGAGCCGACCATCAACACGCCGCGAGGAATGCGCCCGCCGAGCTTCTGGAACTTGCTCGGGTCGCGCAGGAAGTCGACCAGTTCGGAAACTTCCTCCTTGGCCTCCTCGCATCCGGCGACGTCCGCAAACGTGACCGGATTGGTGGATTCGTCGAGCATGCGCGCGCGGCTCTTGCCGAACGAAAACGCGCCGCCGCGCCCGCCGCCCTGCATCTGGCGCATGAAAAATATCCACACACCGATCAGCAACAGCATCGGGAACCAGGAGACGAATATGTTCATCAGCAGCGACGGCTCTTCCTCGGGCTTGGCCTCGATGATGACGCCGGCTTTCAGCAGGTCCGATACCAACCACGGATCCGACGGCGAATAAGTAGTGAACTTGGCTCCGTTGCTCTTCACCCCTTTAAGCACGCGGCCTTCGATCGTGACTTTGGCGATGTTGCCCTGCTTCACCTCTTCGATGAACTGCGAGTACTCCATCGAGGTGTTCTGCTGCTGACGCGCGCTGAATTGATTGAAGACCGTCATCAGCACCAACGCGATGACCAGCCAGATCGCTACGTTCTTGATGAGATTATTCAAGGTTTCTCCTTGCCACGGCGGCTCTCGAGCCGCCAATCATTGAGGCCATTCTAAACCGATTCCGGACTCTGCGCGGCGTCCAGCCCCGCTGATGCGGATCAACTCCCCTGCCGCTTGCCGCGAGCCAACAGATAAAACTCGCTGGACCGGTCGCGCGATGCCTTCGGTTTGCGTACCGCGACCGAGCCGAATGCGACGGTAAGCTGCCTGCGGAATTCGTCCAGCCCCGCCCCCTGGAAAACTTTGACTAGCAGATCCCCGCCCGGTTTCAACCGGTCACGGGCAAATTCGAGTGCCAGCTCCGCCAGATGAATGGAACGGGCCTGATCAACGAGTCCCACCCCGCTGATATTGGGCGCCATGTCGGAAACCACAAGATCTATGGAGCGATCGCCCCTCTGCTCCTCAAGAAGCTTCAAAGTGGATTCGTCCGAGAAATCGCCGCGAATCAGGACCACGCCACGCAACGGTTCCATTTCCAGGATATCCAACGCAATGACCTGTCCTTTCGCGCCCACCAGTGGCGCCAGCACCTGCGACCAGCCGCCGGGCGCTGCGCCCAGGTCGACAACCGTCATGCCGGAGCGCACCAGCTTGTCCTTCTCGAGAATTTCCAGCAGCTTGTAGGCGGAGCGCGAACGGTAACCTTCCTGCTTTGCGCGACGCACATATACATCGGTCACATGTTCGTGCATCCAGGCCTTGCTGGTCTTGGTTCGCGCCATTGCCTAAAATGCCTGTTTAAGGAGATTCCCGTGTCGCTGCAACTCTCGCCTGTCGAACGCCGAGCGCTCAAAGCCCGCGCCCATGCCCTCGAACCCACCGTGCTGGTCGGGAGCGGCGGCCTGACACCGACGGTGGCCGGTGAAATCGACCGCAGCCTGACCGCCCACGAACTCATCAAGGTGCGGGTCATGGGCGACAACCGCGACGCGCGCGAGGACATTCTGAAACAGATCTGCGAAGACCTGAATGCAGCACCGGTTCAGCATATCGGCAAGATCCTGGTCATTTACAGGCCGAAGCCCGACGCACCGTCGAAGCCCAAGCCAAGATCGAAGAGAAGACCGCCGCGAGCGCTCAAACGCAGCTTCCAGAACCGCGCCTGATGGATTATCGGCCGCGCCCGTGCTGCAGAACCATAACAAGCCCGAGCGCACACTCGATCAGATAGAGCACGCTCGACACGCCATGCCAGGCCGCAAAGCGATCGCGGAAAATGCTGTGCATGACTTCTGAAGGCAAGGCCTGCTGCTTCAGGCTGGCCATGATCGGCTGCACACCGAATTGACCCGCCGCGGCCAACCCCATCATCAGCAGCGCCAACCAGAAAAACAACTGCCTGAAAGCCTGGCCGCCGAAGTGCGCCAGCCTGAACAGCAGCAAATAAGCGCCGCAGCCGAGCCCGATGTAGGTGATCGTCGTGAAAACCTGCCCGGCCAGCATGCCGGCCTGGGAACGGTCGGTCAGTGCGTGAAACAACAAAGGCGCCACGATCAGGCCGATGGCCCACAGTCCGCCCACCCACAGGGTAACGGCGATCGACTGCAGGGCGTCGGCGAGGAACTTCACAGGGGCTAGGGGCTAGGCTCAACTCTGGCTCGTCGTCGGCTTCGCCGGGCAGACGCTCTTCTTCGGCCGGTTCTTCGTGCAGTGGCTCGAATCC